>NZ_QSTQ01000007.1:75292-105951 GCF_003438275.1 Collinsella sp. OM07-12 | reverse complement strand
ATGAATGTGGGAGGTGTTCGGATAAAGTTGATAATCAAGGAGCTCCTATGTGGTGGTTTTCCAGTTTGCCAACGATATACGCGCCGGCAAAAAAGTCTGCTATACTCTTTCCCGCTGTCCCCATCGTCTAGCGGCCAAGGACGCCACCCTTTCAAGGTGGATATCGCGGGTTCGAATCCCGCTGGGGGCACCATTCGCAAACTGTTCGAACCCGCGCGATGTTAAGTCGTGCGGGTTCGTTTTTCATCTTGGCCTGTTTTCGTTTCGGCACATGTGCGCCAAATGTGCGCCAAAACAGGTTACATCTTTTGAGATGCCTCACACGAAACGCTTGCCCGGCAGCACGTCCATAATAGATCTGAGCAGCAAAAAAGGGGCCTCGCACAGGCGAGACCCCCTTCGCGCGCAAAATCAAACGTGTCTGTTACACGTAGAACAGAATGTCATCGTAGGTCGGAACCGGCCAGTAGTCGGCAGCCACGATCTCTTCCATGGCGTCCACGGCGGCACGCAGCGTATCCATAGCGGGAACAACCTCGTGAGCGTACACGTTGGCCTGCTCCTGGCCATCGAGGGCCTCGGCCTTCTGATGCACGGCGTCGAGCGCCTTGATGGAGTCGTTGATGGTAGTGATGCCGTTGCAGAGCTTGTTGAGCGTGTTCTGCTCACACTGCATGGCGGCCTCGGCGCCGGCGGCACGGATAGCCTCAAGGCCCTTAGCGACCTTGGTGGCATAGGCGGTAATGACCGGGCGATAGGTACGGCGTGCCTCGCGAACCATCGTGGTGGCCTCGATGTTCATGAGCTTGTTGTACTTCTCGAGCTTGCAGTCGTAGCGGCACTGAGCCTCGGCCTTGGTCAGGACACCCGTCTCCTCAAAGAGCGCAATGGCCTTATCGGAAACAAAGGCGGGCAGGGCATCGGCCGTGGTCTTGTTGTTGGCAAGGCCGCGCTTCTCGGCCTCAACGGGCCACTCATCGGAGTAGCCGTCGCCAGAGAACAGGATGCGCTGGTGATCGGTCAGGACCTTCTTGCAGTACTCGAGCGCGGCGTCCTGGAACTTATCCTCGGGCGTGCCCTCAAGCGCGTCGGCGAAGGACTTGAGCGACTTGGCCACGGCGGCATCGAGCACCAGGTTGGAGTCGGAGACGTTCTGCTCGGAGCCGCAGGCACGGAACTCGAACTTGTTGCCGGTGAAGGCAAACGGGGAGGTGCGGTTGCGATCGGTGTTGTCCTGCATCAGCTTGGGCAGGGTATCGGCGCCCAGGTCGAGCACGCCGCGCGTGGCATGGACGGAAGCCTTGCCATCGATGATCTTCTCGACAACCTCGGTAAGCTGGTCGCCCAGGAAGATGGACATAATCGCCGGAGGAGCCTCGTTGGCGCCCAGACGATGGTCGTTGCCGGCCGAGGCAACAGAAGCACGCAGGAGCTCCTGATAGTTATCGACGGCCTCGATCACCGCGGTGAGGAAGACGATGAACTGCAGGTTGTCGAGCGGGGTGTCGCCCGGATCGAGCAGGTTCTCGGACTCGGTGCCAAGCGACCAGTTGTTGTGCTTGCCCGAACCGTTGATGCCCTCGAACGGCTTCTCGTGCAGCAGGCAGACCAGGTCGTGGCGGGAGGCGATGAGCTTCATCTTCTCCATCATGACCAAGTTCTGGTCGATGGCCTCGTTGACCTCACCGTAGACGGGGGCGAGCTCATGCTGGCAGGGAGCGACCTCGTTGTGCTTGGTCTTGGCGGGAATGCCGAGCGCCCACAGCTCGTCGTCCAGATCCTTCATATAGGCCGAGACAGTGGGGCGGATAGCGCCAAAGTAGTGCTCCTCGAGTTCCTGGCCCTTGCAGGGGGCAGCACCAAAGAGGGTGCGGCCGGTGATGACCAGGTCCTTGCGCTTGCGGTAAGCGTCCTTCTTGATCAGGAAGTACTCCTGCTCGTCGCCCACGGAAGGAACGACCTTCTTTGGCGTCTTGCCGAACAGCGCCAAAACGCGCTTGGACTCACGCGAGAGCGCGGTCATGGAGCGCAGCAGCGGGGTCTTCTTGTCCAGGGCCTCGCCCGTGTAGGAGCAGAAAGCCGTGGGGATGCACAGGACATCGTCCTTGATAAAGGCGGGGCTGGTGGGATCCCAAGCGGTGTAGCCACGGGCCTCGAAGGTGGCGCGCAGGCCGCCGTTGGGGAAGCTGGAGGCATCGGGCTCACCCTGGATGAGGTTCTTGCCCGTAAACTTGGTAATGGCGGTGCCGTCGTGGTTAGGCTCGAGGAAGCTGTCGTGCTTCTCGGAAGTGATGCCCGAAAGCGGCTGGAACCAGTGCGCGTAGTGCGTAGCACCCTTGGAGATGGCCCAGACCTTCATGGCATGGGCAACGGCGTTGGCCACATCTAGGTCGAGCGGCTCACCGCCCTCGAGGGTTGCAGCAAGGCGCTTCCAAATGTCCTTGGGGAGGCAGTCCTTCATGACTTCCTCAGAGAACACCATGGTCCCGAAGCGGTCAGTAAGTTCGGCCATACGGAACTCCCTTCGTATCGGCACCGCGTGAGAAGCGGTGTTGATTACTAACGAACGAGCCTTAGCTTAGACTCGCCGTGTTTCCGCGACATTACCGTTATGTTGCTGTCACGAAACCAATCAATGAGGTTACAGCAACACAGGATTATTACCACCCTCAACAGCCAACGAACTGCATAAATTGCAGACCTCCCCGCATGGTTTAAGGGTAGTCTTTTTGGGACGGGGCTTTTTTAGCTACCCATCCGGTATCTTCGAAGCTCAAGGCAATATTTGACATAGGGTAGCTAAAAAAGCCCCGTCCCAAAAAGACTACCCTGGGCAGCTGGTTGATGGCTATAGAGGCACGTCCCAAATGAGCTACGTTGTTATAGGGAATGACGATAGCGAAGCATCTTCGATTGGTATTCCCAAATGGCAAGTAAAACTCCAGCGTGGCGCAGCGGTGCTGTAGAATCCTTACAACACATCGCACTAAAGTATCTAAAGGAGCACGATATGCGCGTCGACGAGGTTTTTAAGCAGGCAGCATCCCTGGGCACCGTGCCCGTTTCGTTTGAGATGTTCCCGCCCAAGGGCGAGCTCACCCTCGATACGGCTCGCAAGGTGGCAGGCAGTCTGTGCAAGCTTTCGCCGAGCTTTGTCTCGGTCACCTGCTCTGCCGGCGGCTCGGGCAACGGCGCCACCACCGCCCCCATCGCGCATATGATTACGAGCGAATTCGATACGCCCTCGGTGGCGCACCTCACCTGCGTCGGCCGCACGCATGCCGATATCGCCGCCAAGATCGATGAGTACCGCACCGCCGGCGTGAATAACATCCTGGCGCTGCGTGGCGATCTCCCTGCCGGCGCGACCGAGGACGACAAGCCCGCCTCCGAATACGCCTACGCCCGCGACCTCATCCCCGAGCTCGTCGACGCCGGCTTTTGCGTGGGCGCCGCGGCCTACCCCGAGGGCCACATTGCCTGCGAGGACCTCAGCCTCTCGGTCGAATACCTCAAGCAAAAGCAGGACTCCGGCGCAAGCTTCTTTGTGACGCAACTTTTCTTTGATAATGAGTGCTTCTACCGCTTCCGCGAGCTTGCCGATAAAGCGGGCATCACGGTGCCCATCACCGCGGGCATCATGCCGTTTATGAGCAAGTCCCAGATCAGCCGCATGGTCTTTATGTGCGGAGCGTCGCTGCCCTCCCCCGTCATCAAGATTCTCGCCAAGTACGAGAACGACCCCGAGAGCCTGCAGGCAGCCGGTGTAGATTATGCCACCCACCAGCTTTGCGACCTCAAGGAGCACGGTGCCGACGGTCTGCACCTGTACACTATGAATCGTCCTGCGATCGCCGCGACCATTATGGAGCGCCTAGGGTAATGGAAAAACCGCACATTGATACAACCACTGTCGAAGTGCCGGCTGACCTTGCGTCGCCGGCGCTTTACCGTATCGACGCTGCCCATCATCCCCGAGTCGACCGTGCCGAGATGCTGCGCTATCTGGGCTACGGCGGTCAGCAGATTGAGCCTGAACTGTCACGACGAATTGAGCTTGTGGTCGAGCGCCTAGAACTGGACATTGAGCCCCGTGGCGTGCGATGCGTGTTTGCCGTCGATGCCACGGGCGTCGACGAGCAGGGCGAGCCCTGCATCCGCTTGGTTGGCACGAACGTTGAGCTGCGGGGTCGCGATATCTATCGACATCTCAAAGACGCCCGCTTTGCCGCGCTCATGGCATGCACCCTCGGCATGGACGCCGAGCGTCGTCTGCGCACCACGGGAGCCCAGCAACCCCTGGAGGGGGCAGTGCTCGACGCCGCGTGCTCTGCCTATGTGGAAGCCGCCGTCGAGCAGATGGACCAGCAAGTCAAGACCGCGGCCGCCGCACACGGACTCGCCGGTAACTGGCGCTTCAGTCCCGGCTACGGCGACTGCCCGCTTACGGCACAGCGCTCGATCGTAAATGTGCTCAACGCCACACGGCTCATCGGGCTTACCGTCACACCTACCAGCCTGCTCATGCCCACCAAGAGCGTGACCGCGGTGATCGGTCTGTTTGACGGCGAGGTCCACGACGCTCAGAGCCGCCCCACCTGCAATATCTGCCGCATGCGTGAGTACTGCCGCTTCCGCGCCGCCCACACCACCTGCTATTCCAGCCATTAGGAGCCATCGATGTTTACTCCGCTTATCACTCATGATTCTGACGGTACTGCGCTGGCGGCACCTGTCAATACTGCGCGCTGCAACGGCGCCGCGTACAAGACGCGCACGATCGACGACCTGCACATTAAGGATGAGCGCCTGCGTGCGGCCATCGAGGGCACGGGGCACCTGCTGTTTGACGGCGGCATGGGCACCATGTTGCAGGCCGCCGGCATGAAGGCGGGCGCTCTGCCCGAGCTGCTCAACTTTGAGGAGCCCCAGGTTATCACCGATATCCAACGTCAATATGTCGGGGCTGGCTGTGACGTGATCACCGCCAACACCTTTGGCGCCAACGCCCACAAGCTCGACGGTGCTGCCACCGTGGCAGACGTCTTTGCCGCGGCCGTCACCTGCGCCCGCGAGGCCGGCGCCCGCTACGTCGCCGGCGACATCGGCCCCATCGGCGCCCTGCTGCGCCCCCTGGGCACCCTCAGCTTTGACGAGGCCTACGACCTCTTTGCCGAGGAAGTGCACGCCGGCGTCGCTGCGGGCGTCGACCTCTTTATTATCGAGACTATGACCGACCTGGCCGAGATCAAGGCGGCAGTCCTCGCCTGCCGCGAGAACTCCGACCTGCCCGTCTTTGCCACCATGACCTTTGAGGAAGACGGACGCACCTTCCTGGGCACGAGCCCCGAGGTGGCCGCCATCACGCTCGACGCCATCGGCGCCGACGTTTTGGGCATCAACTGCAGTCAGGGACCGGCCGAGCTCCGCGGGCTCGCCGAACGCATGCTCACCGTTACCGACAAGCCCGTTATGGTGCAGGCCAATGCGGGACTCCCCCGCGTGGACGACAACGGCAACACCGTCTTTGATGTCCAGACACCCGAGTACGCTGAGGCCGTCGCCGGCATGATCGAGGACGGCGTTGGCGTCGTCGGCGGATGCTGCGGCACCACGCCCACGCACATGGCGGCACTTCGCACCCTCATCGACAACCACACGCCCAGCCCGCGTCACCGCAAGCCCAGCATGTCGGTCACGAGCGCCCAGACCGTGGTGGACCTTCCCTGCGACGACCACAAGATCGCCGTCATCGGCGAGCGCATCAACCCCACCGGCAAAAAGCGCCTGCAGCAGGCCCTGCGCGACGGCGACCTGGACTACGTCGTGAGCCAGGGCATCAGTCAGCAGGAGCAGGGCGCCGACATCCTGGACGTCAACGTGGGCATGCCCGAGATCGACGAGGTCAAGATCATTCAACAGGCCACCGAGCAGCTCCAAGGCTCCACGCTGCTGCCGCTGCAGATCGACTCCACCGATCCCGCCGCCGTCGAGGCCGCCGTACGCCGCTATGCCGGCAAGCCCATCATCAACTCGGTCAACGGCAAGCAGCAGATCATGAATGAGATCTTTCCGCTGGTCGCCCACTACGGCACCAACGTTGTCGGCCTCACGCTCGACGAAGGCGGCATCCCCGATACCGCCGAGGCCCGCTTCGCCATCGCCGAGCGCATCGTGGCCGAGGCTGCCCGCTACGGCATCGGACCGGACCGTATTCTCATTGACTGCCTGGTCATGACCGCCTCGACCAATCAACGCCAGGCCGAGCAGATCCTGCGCGCCATGTCCCTGTGCAAGGAGCGCCTGGGCGTCAAATGCGCGCTCGGCGTGTCGAACATCAGCTTTGGCCTGCCCGCGCGGCCGCTCCTGGGTTCGGTCTTTTTGGCCGCCGCCTTTGGCGCTGGCCTGGACGCCCCCATCATGAACCCGGGTTCCAAGCGCTTTATGGATACCGTCTACAGCTATCGCGTCTTGAGCGTTGAGGACGAGGGCTCGACCGGATACATCGAGCGCTACGCCGGCTGGACCGATCCGTACAAGATCGCCGCGAACCCGACGGCGGCCCAGGCGGTATCGACCGACGCTGCGCCCGCTGCTGGCACCGCCGGCACCGACGGCAACGACGACCCGATTCGTCGCATGGTCGTCTCGGGCCGCAAAGGCGAGATCGCCGCCGAGACCGAGCGCCTGCTGGCAGACCACGACGCCATGGACCTCATCAACAATCACTTTATCCCCGCCCTCGACGAAGTTGGCGTCCTCTTTGACCAGGGCAAGTTCTTCTTGCCGCAGCTTATGGCCTCGGCCGAGGCCGCACGCGTGGGCTTCGACACCATCAAGCGCCTGATGCCCGCCGGCGAGATTGCCGACAAGGGCAAGATCTGCGTGGCCACCGTCAAGGGCGACATCCACGATATTGGCAAAAACATCGTTAAGATGCTGCTCGACAACTACGGATACACCGTCTTTGACCTGGGCCGCGACGTCGATCCGCAGGAGGTACTCAAGACCGTCAAGAAGCGCGATATCAAACTCGTCGGCCTCTCGGCGCTTATGACCACCACCGTCGTGGCCATGGAAGAGACCATCAAGCTGCTTCATGCCGAGGTGCCGGACGTCAAGATCATCGTAGGCGGCGCCGTACTCACCCCCGAATACGCCAAGCAGATCGGCGCGGACTACTACGCCAAGGACGCCGCCGAAAGCGCCCGTATCGCCGAAGAGGTCTTTGGGCGGTAACACAACGGAAACAACCCCGCACCAAAACGTGCCGCACGCGCCACTTGGCACGTGCGGCACGTTAGAATAGAAAAGACTATGCTCGTTTTGGCAGATAGGAGCGCAAGGATGGCGATCACGCCCGCAGAAATCGCGGAAACCCGCGGCATGGTTGAGGAGCAGAACCTCGACATCAGGACCATCACCATGGGTGTTTCGCTCATGGGTTGCGGTGACGAGAACCTCGACCGCATGTGCACGAAGATCTACGACCACGTGACGCACACGGCTGAACATCTGGTCGAGACCGCCGAGAACCTCGAGCGCGAGTACGGTATCCCCATCGTCAACAAGCGCGTTTCCGTCACCCCGGTGGCGCAGATCGCCGCGTGCTGCAAGGATGAGGACCTCACCCCCATCGCGCATGCCCTCGACCGCGCGGCAGAGACGCTCGGCATCGATTACCTGGGCGGCTTCTCCGCACTCGTCCAGAAGGGCATCGGCGACGCCGACCGCCGCGTCATCCAGTCAATCCCCCAGGCGCTCGCTACCACCAGCCGCGTCTGCTCCAGCGTCAACGTCGCTAGCCTGCGCGCCGGTATCAACATGGATGCCGTGCTCATGGCCGCCCAGACCATCATCGACGCCGCCAAGCTCACGGCCGACCAGGATTCCGTTGGCGCCTCCAAGTTTGTCTGCTTTGCCAACATGGTCGAGGACTCCCCGTTTATGGCGGGCGCCGTCCACGGCGGTGGCGAGGCCGACGCCGTCATCAACGTAGGCGTCTCGGGCCCCGGCGTTATGGCCGCAGCCTTGGAGACGCTGCCCGATTCCGCATCGATGATGGAGGTCGCCGAGAAGATTAAGCAGACCGCCTTTAAGATCACCCGCGCCGGCGAGCTCATGAGCCGCGAGGCCGCCCATCGTCTGGGTGTCGAGAAAGGCATTGTCGACCTGTCGCTGGCTCCCACGCCTGCCATCGGCGACTCCGTTGCGCGCATCCTCGAGATCATCGGCGTGGGCACCTGCGGTGGCCCGGGCACGACCTGCGCCCTCGCCATGCTCAATGATGCCGTCAAGAAGGGCGGCGTCATGGCCAGCTCCAGCGTGGGTGGTCTCTCCGGCGCTTTCATCCCCGTGTCCGAGGATGCCGGCATGATCGCCGCCGTCGAGGCCGGTGCGCTTTCGCTCGAGAAGCTCGAGGCCATGACCTGCGTGTGCTCCGTCGGCCTGGACATGATCGCTATCCCCGGCGACACCCCGGTCGAGACCATCGCCGGCATCATCGCCGACGAGATGGCCATCGGCGTCATCAACAACAAGACCACGGCCGTCCGCGTGATCCCTGCCATCGACAAGGGCGTGGGCGACTGCGTCGAGTACGGTGGCCTGTTCGGCCGTGCACCCATCATGCCGGTGAACCCCAACGCCGGCACCGTGCTTGCCCATCGCGGTGGACGCTTCCCGGCACCGCTGAACTCGCTGAAGAACTAGCTGAGGGGTTCGGGCGAGGAGCCCCGGGGAGGGCAAATATATAAGGTCGCCTGCTCGAACAGTCCTGACTCGCACGGAGAGCACATTAAGTGCTCTCCGGCTCGTGCGGAACTCGCGATCGACCTTATATATTTGCCCTCCCCGGGGCTCCCGCACAACGGGACCTCAGTTGGGTTCTATCCCGGTTGCAGTTGCTTCGCTCCTGCACCACTAGGCTGGTACGGCGGCTTGGCATTGGAACGGTTTTTTCTGATATATGCTGGTTGCGGCTCTTCTTTTGGGAGGAGTCGCTTTTTTGTTGTGAGGGGAAATGGCCCGTGGCTGATGATTTGATTCATTCTGAGCTGCTTTCCGCGGATTGGAATGGCGAATGGTGCGCTTGCAAGCTAGTCGGCGGCGGGCTGATGATTCTTTTGAATGGGATAAGCGAGCTCGGCATTTTCGGCCACTTGAGACTGCTCCGTATGCCCGGGATTTTATAAAGCTATTGGCGCTTGAGCCCCGCGAGTCGGTGCTGGATATGGGATGTGGGGCTGGGTCGATTGCTATTCCGCTTGCTCAGGCTGGGCATCCTGTGATTGCGGCTGATTTCTCCCCTGCTATGTTGGGCACGCTTGATGCTGGCATTGAGTACTATGGGCTCGAGAATCGCATCGTCGCGATACCTTCGACAGCCTTGAAGCAGGTGTGGCGGATTTTTCCCGTATGCTCGAGCATGGCAACGAGGATAAGATCGACCGCCTGCGCGACTACATCGCTCAACACATGATTGAGAACCCCCATGCCGGTGAGCCGGGCTCCAAGGGCGTGCCGCTGGGGCGCTATATGCTCGATCATGTCCGCAAGGTTCGTTGGGCGTTTATTGCATGGGAGCCGGTCTCTGCGCCCAGCTCATAGCCTGTTCGCAGCCCGCACCGCCCACTCACTCGGCATCCGCATTCTTTGCGAACTGGGCAAACGCACTCCACACCGCGCCGTTCCTGCGCTATCGTGGGACAGCTCACGTAGATTAAGGCCCCGTCGCGGGGCGCCCCATACATAGAAAGCGAGAACCCATGGCACTGACAGGAGCCCAAGTCAAGCAGCTTCGCAGCATGGCCCATCACCTCAACCCCGCCATCATCATCGGCAAGTCCGATGTCAACGAGGGCACCGTCGAGCAGACGGTCGCCTACCTGGAGAAGCACGAGCTCGTTAAGTGCTCCGTGCTGGACGGCTCCAGTCTTTCCGCCCGCGAGGCCGCCGAAGAGCTCGCTGAGCGCTGCCACGCCGAGGTCGTCCAGGTCATCGGCCGCAAGTTCTCGCTGTATCGAGAGTCCTCGCGCAAGGATATCGAGAAGATCAAGCTCGTCTAAGAGCCAATGATCCGGCGAGCCAACACATAGCAAGCTTACGGGCGCCCAAGTACTTCGGGCGCCCGTTTTTTATCGCTCGACCAGCACGCGGTTGAGCCGACCCTCCACCAAGCGCTCATATAGACGCCGCGTCTCGGGCTCGGGTACGCCATTGACCTGCTCCCTCAGATGGTGCATATGCCCGCTGTACAGCTCGACGATATCGCGCCTCCGCCCCGCCGCGCTGTAGACACGCATGGCACAGCGCACCATATCCTCACGCGCCGTTTCCTGCCGAAGTCCCGACTCCGCCAGCCAAATCGCCGACTGCAGATCGTTTTCTTCTAGAGCGGCATTTGCTCCCTTAATCATGCAATCGATGTACTTTGACTGCATAATGCGTCGCATACGCAAAAAGTAGGTTGGATTACAGCCATTGGGAACATACAGCGGTCCGGCATAAAGCTGCTCAATCTTAAGGCACAGCTCAACTAAATGGGGCCCGCGCGCACCCGTACGATTTCCCAAAACCTCACGGCTTATCTGGTCAAACAGCCGCACATCGGTCTTGACGTAGTCGCCGTTGAGTCCGATGCATTCATTTTGGATGAGTACACACGACTTGCCATCCGGCGTCGGTCCCAAAGCCGACCGCAAGCGCGATATCGTCGAGTACAGGTTGTTACGGGCGCTATTAAACTCGGCATGGGGCCACAGCTCCATTGCCAGCGTCTCGCGGTCGACGAGCGCATCCATGCCCAGTGCAAGCCGCTCGGCAAGCGTCGCCGCCTTCTTGCGGCGCCACATTTTGTCCGTGATGGGAAACCCGTCGCGCTCGGCGCGAAACGCACCAAACATGCGAATCTCGATATGGTCGATGGTATCAACGGCTTCAACCTCGCTGGCCTGGAACAGGCGCTCGCCCTCCCCTTCCAAATCGTCGCGCAGCGAGTACCGCGACAGCTCTCGCACGGGAAGCTTCTTGCGTATCCTGGCCGCCGGCTCGCCCAGACAATGCATGGCAAGGCGCGCAAAGAGCCGATACGACGGCTCTAGAATCCCCGCACGATTCATGGACATCCAGGCCGCAAGGTCGCTGTCTCGGCCCGCACAGGCCAAATGCAGCGCCACCATCCAGGCCTCCGCTCCACCAACCTGCGTCTGGCTTATATCGAGTAACTCCGCTTCCTCGCGCACCGAAACCATCGAGGTGTTACGCAGATACGCCGCGCGCTCCAGCAGCAATGCGTTATCGCGCATGTACGCAATCGACTCCTCGGCAAGTTTGAGCACTTGGACCGCACGGAACTTTGCATTAACCGGCCGTCCCTCTGCCAGCGACTGCCAGCCTTCTAGCAACAGGCCAAACAGCTGAATCTGGTTGTCGCGCATGCGCACGGCAAAACGATCGAGCTCGTTGAACGCCGCGTCGTCGGTTACCGGCAAGCCGGAAAGGAGCCGCCGTGCCGCCAACACCATACGCACCCAGATAGCCATCGCCTTAAGCCCACGCACGTCGAGCGCCTCCCGCACCACCGTCATCTCGTCGTCGCGCTCGTCGGTTCCCGCGAACGACCCATCAAAGAGCTCCACCAGCATGCTATCGGCCCGTGTAACAATCCCCGCAATGTCGAGCTCACAGTCGTAGGCCTTGCTCGTTTTGAGCCGCTGTAGAACGCCGCCGTCATCTCCCCGCTCGGTCAGACAGCGCTTGACCTCGATATGCGCGGACAACATATCGAGTGCAGTATGGGATGTCTCGATTTCTGGCACGGCCAGGTTCGCAGGAAGCCCAAGCCCGTTGTCCCCATAGCAAACAGCCGTCAGTGTCTGGGCCACCCTCCATGAAACAGGGTCTATTTCGCAGGCCGCCCGTTCGCCCCCGCGCTCGATAACCGATGCCATATAGCGAGCGAGCTTTGTATTGGACACGCTGACCGCTGCCAGATATACGCCAAGCGCCTCGGCAGGCGTTGGCTCTGGAGCCGGATCGTCGACATCGATCGTGCCCAGCGCCGCTCGGCAGATATCGGCCCCGTGCCCCGTCAGAGCAAGATCGACCCCATACTGACCAGCAAGTTCAAGGACCGCATCACGGTCCAAAAAGGCGTCCGCTAGGCCCATCGCCGCATCGCATCGGCCCGCCTTAAGCAAAATCCGGGCCGCCCTCGGAACAAGTTCGGGGCGAACCTCGGCCACCAACTTACGCAAACGCAAGCGTCCGTTATCCTCCGTACCCAGACACGTAAAACTCCGCTCGGCGGGGTCCAAGCCAAAGATCGGGTAGTCGCGTACAAAGTAGGACTGGTCGACCATCGACAGCCTCACCCCACAAGCCTCGAGTTCTGCGATATTGCCCTCGCCCATCAAAATCATGAGACATGCCACGCAAAACAGCGCATTATTGTCGAGCGAAGCCAGATCGGCAAGTGCCGCGCCATATACGTTGACAATCTCGTTTTCGAGCAGACCGGCTACGTCGCCTTGGCCATACAGACCCGTCTGCAATGCCGAAACAAGCTCGGGCACGCCCTGCGTGAGCTGATAAAAGTCGAGCGACGTGCTGATCGAAAACGCCGATGCCCACGCCGAATACTCATAGGCATGCACCTTGAGCATCTGCGCATTGATCTTAACCGAATCGCCCAGCCCGTGAATCAGCTGACGATTTGAAGGACGGCAGGAGATAAAGACCCCTACCCCCATAGCGCGCAGGCCGCGAATCCTGTCGATGAGGTCTTCGGTATCGTGCTGATCGAGGTTTGGCACATTATCAATCGCGATAAGGGAGTGCGGTTTGTCTTTGAGTTCTTCGGTAACCACCTCGAGCTGCATAAACACCTCGCGCCCAATGGCGCGATCGGCCTCGATAATCCGCACGGGGCCTCGCGTCGGGTCGCATTTAACCTCATGGGTGTACTGCAGCAGCACCGAGGTCTTCCCAAACCCGTCGGGCGCATAAAGAACCACGATTCCGGCCTTTCGGCCCTTGGCTATAAGCTCATTCATCAAGCGTTCGCGGCGCACCATATAGCCTCCGCTCAGCGGCATCAGCTCGAGGTCGTCTATACTGCTCAAATCGTTTACCATGCCCACTCCTCAACTCGACCGTATGGACACTGTAACCGCAAGACCATACAGGCCGCGCTATGAATAGAGCGACCTTGTGCTTTAGGTTGTCTTTTGGTACGCAAGCGGCAAGTTTTTGTACAGCAAGGGCAGATTGTTATTAATCCCCCGACTAATCGGTCTTTAAGCAGGTAAATGAGCTTGTCAGCTTGTCCCATCTAAGCGGCAGTGTAACGTAAATGAACAAGGTTCAGCCATGTCATTCAACTCGCCTAGCACCCGCTACCGTCTACGACCTTTTAGTGGCATTTTTGCATATATTATGGTATGGGATGAATCAAGCTGTTGGGCATCCAGTATTCGTCAAGCTTGCGGCAAGATCTTGGTCAAGTGGGCGGAAAGGGATAGCAAAAAGGCCCCCGCAATGCGGAGGCCTTAGGCAAGGCTATGTCGAGGTGCAGGATTCGCGCTACTCGCAGAGCGAAAGGGCGGCCTCGTCGGCAACGACAACGCAGTTGGTGTGCAGCTGTAGGATCGAAGCCGGGCACTCGGGCGTAACCGGGCCATAGCACATGTCATGCACGGCCTGAGCCTTGGCCTCGCCGTTGGCGACGACCAGGATCATGCGGGCATACATGATGGTCTGGGTACCCATGGTGTAGGCCTGACGAGGGACATCGTCGATGCTGTCGAACAGACGGCTGTTGGCCTGAATGGTGCTCTCGGTGAGATCGACGCAGTGCGTGCCCTTGGAGAAGTGGTCGTCGGGCTCGTTGAAGCCGATATGACCGTTGTTACCAATGCCGAGCAGCTGCAGATCGGGATAACCGGCGGCAGCGACGACCTTGTCGTACTCAGAGCAGGCAGCGGCGGCATCGGGGTTGGAACCGTCGGGCACATGCGTGTTGTTCAGGTCGATGTTGATGTGATCGAAGAAGTTCTTACGCATAAAGTAGTGATAGCTCTGGGGATCGTCGTGCGAAAGGCCGCGATACTCGTCCAGGTTGTAGGTGCTGACCTCGGCAAAGTCGACGTCGCCCTTCTTGTACCAAGCAGCGAGCTGCTTGTAGGCACCGATCGGGGTAGAGCCGGTGGCAAGGCCCAGCACACAGTCGGGCTTGAGGATAACCTGCGCCGAGATAATATTGGCGGCCTTGCGGCTCATATCCTCGTAGTCTTTAGCTTTAATGATCTTCATTACGCATCCTTTCTCGTACAAGAGAGGCAAGGCTCCCCTTACAAGCACTTGCCCGCGGCCTGCGTCGGCCGCAACCAACGTGTGCGGCCACCAGGGCGAGGTCGCGTAATGTATGTGTCTCGTGTCTAGCCGCGTCGAGGCCCCTGCCCGTCCACGGTGACCCGAAGCCTTTTAGCTTCGGACAAATCCCATCTTGCCACGGAGGGCGCCCTCTTTCAAGGGCGCCCTCCGTAAACGTGTTTGAATTGTAGGCTAATGGCCACGTGCACTTACTAGCGCTCGCGAGCAACGATGAGCTGGTCCATCTCTTCGACATGCACGCCAACGGAGCCCTTGATGCTCGAGAACTCAACGGAGTTGCACACCAAGATGGGAACCGTCACATCGTAGCCCTCGGCAGCAATTGCCTCGCGATCAAACTCAATGAGCACATCGCCCTTATGGACGATGTCACCCACTTGCGCATGTACGGTAAAGTGCTTGCCCTCGAGCTGAACAGTGTCCAAACCAACGTGGATGAGCACGTCCAGGCCATCGACCGTGTTAAGCGCAACGGCGTGCCCCGTGGGAAAAATGGCCTCGACCTTGGCATCAGCCGGTGCAATCACACGCGTTCCGGTGGGCTGAATCGCCACGCCCTGGCCCAAAAGGCCGGTGGCAAACGTCTGGTCGTTTACCTCGGAGAGCGGAATGACGTCGCCCGAGATAGGAGCATCCAGCGTAAGGACTCGACCACGCATACCAAAAGACCTTAGGACTTTAGTGAACATGCTCCCCCTCGGACATACCAATCAATCAAATAACCTTAACAGTTTACCACTTGGCACCCGTTTTTGACCATTAGGGAAGTTCGCGCTTGACAACCTCGACGATGTCGTCGACAACGCGCTGGGTCAGCTCGTGCGTCTCGGCCTCGGCCATCACGCGGACCAGTGGCTCGGTACCGCTCGGACGCACCAGAATGCGGCCGCGGCCGTCAAGCTCCTTCTCGGCAGCAGCGACGGCATCCCAGATGGGCTGGCAATCGTCCAGACCAGCCTTGTTGTCGGAATGCACGTTAACGAGTACCTGCGGGTACTTCTTCATGATACCGGCAAGATCGGTGAGGGTACGACCGGTGCGCTTGAGCACGGCCAGCAGCTGCAGAGCCGTCACCAGGCCGTCACCGGTGGTGTTGTGCTCCAGGAAGATGATGTGGCCGGACTGTTCGCCGCCGATGACGGCGCCATCCGCGAGCATGCGCTCCAGAACGTAGCGGTCGCCCACGGCAGTCTGAACCATCTCGAAGCCCTGCTCCTTCATAGCGATGGAGAAGCCAAGGTTGCACATGACGGTCGAGACGATCTCGGAGTTGGCGAGCTTGCCGCGAGCGGCGAGGTCAGAACCGCAGATAGCCAGGATGTAGTCACCGTCGATCTCATTGCCCTCGCTGTCCACGAACAGTACGCGGTCGGCGTCGCCGTCGTGGGCCAGACCAATGTCAGCATGGGTGCGCAGTACGAGCTCGCGCAGGGGCTCGAGGTGAGTGGAGCCGCACTCAACGTTAATGTCAGTGCCGCAGTAATCGGTGTTGATGGCATGGACCGTGGCACCCAAGCGCTGCAGAGCGGCGGGCGTAGTCTGGCAGGAAGCACCGTGACCGCAGTCGACGGCAACGACCAGGCCGTCGAGCCTCAGGCCATCAAGCGTATCGATGGCGTGGTCGACGTATGCCTTGCGGGCATCCTTCATCTTAATGATGTGGCCCACGCCGGCACCGGTCGGCAGCGTGTCGGCAGCCATGGCTTCTTCGGACATTACCCAGGCGCTGATCTCTTCCTCGACAGCATCGGGAAGCTTCATGCCCTTGCGGCTAAAAAACTTGATGCCGTTGAACTCCGGCGGATTATGCGAAGCAGAGATGACGATGCCGCCGTCGAGCTCGTTCTGAACGGTGAGCAGGGCCACGGCCGGCGTGGGGATGACGCCGCAGCAGTGCGGACGGCCGCCCTCGGCCATGATGCCGGCGGTCAGAGCGCTCTCGAGCATGGTGCCCGAAAGACGCGTGTCGCGGCCGACACAGATATCCGGACCAAGGAACTTGGTCGCCGCGCGGCCCAGGCGAAACGCGAGGTCGCACGAGAGGCCGGCATTGGCGACGCCACGGACGCCGTCGGTACCGAAGATGTTCTGGGGCATAGGATCGCTCCTTCCCTAGCAGGCGATATGCAACCGCCCACCCTAGTCGAAAAAGAAAAGCGGGACCCGCCGAGGAATCGGCAGGCCCCGCTTGTACATTGTATCTCGAAAGGAGATAAAACCTTAGCGCTTGGAGAACTGGGGAGCGCGGCGGGCCTTCTTGAGGCCGTACTTCTTGCGCTCGACCACGCGAGCATCGCGCGTAAGGAAACCGGCCTTCTTGAGATCAGCACGGTAGTCGCCAGCGTTCAGAAGAGCGCGAGCAATGCCCAGGCGCAGAGCGCCAGACTGACCGGAGATGCCGCCGCCATCGCACAGAGCGATAACGTCGAACTGACCGGCGGTGTCGGTCACCTTGAAGGGAGCAAGGGCGTTCTCAACGAGCTGATGACGGCCGAAATACTGCTCGGCGTCACGCTTGTTGATGGTCACCTTGCCGGTGCCGGGGACGAGACGGACGCGGGCGACGGCGTTCTTACGACGGCCGGTACCCTGGTAGACAACGGTGTTCTCAGCCATCTTTAAGCCTCCAGCTCAATCTTCGTGGGGTTCTGGGCAGCGTGCGGATGCTCGGCACCAGCGTAGACCTTAAGCTTGGTCATCTGGGCACGGCCGAGGGTGGTCTTGGGCAGCATGCCGCGAACAGCGCGCTCGATGACCTTCTCCGGGTGCTTCTCCATAGCCTGGCGGAAGCTCTCAGCCTTAAGGCCGCCGTTGTAGCCGCTGTGGCGATAATAGGTCTTCGTGTCGGCCTTGTTACCGGTAAGCTGGACCTTATCGGCGTTGATGACGACAACGAAGTCGCCGCAGTCGCTGTTGGGCGTGAACTGAGGCTTGTTCTTACCGCGCAGGATCATTGCGATCTGGGTGGCAAGACGGCCCAGGACAGCACCATCGGCGTCGACGAGAACCCAGTTGCGCTGGACCTCGCCCTGCTTGGCGTAGTGAGTCGATTTCGAAATCACTTAGACTCCTCCATGTACAGTACGTGTTGTTACAGAGATTCACGGGGCTCTGCAAGTAACCCGTCCATATTACCCCGCTCGCCGTACGAGTCAACAGGTATTTTGACTCCGACCAGAGTTTCTGCACATGTCGTCCATGGGTCATGACGTCGCGACACTAGCGCTCGACAAACGCCTCGATATCTCCCAGCAGGCGCTTTGCCTCCTGGCGGCCCTGAATATACAGGTCGAGGAGCTTTGCCGGATCGTGCTCAACATGGCCGACCTCGACCGGCTTTTGCGGAGCAACGACCAGCGCACGGCCCTCACGCTCATACTTCCACAGATGCATGCGCTGGATGTTATAGCGGTCGTGGCGCGTCTCGATAGCCTCAAGCAGATAGGGGTAGTCGGCATAGCGGGCTCGTGCGGCGGGCATAAACTCGTAGGGCTTTTTCTCGTACGAGCGGTCCTGCGTGACAATGACGACCGCGCGATCGAAGCCTGCCTCCTCCAGCACGTGCTCGATGGGGACCGAATCGGCTACGCCACCGTCGACGTATTTGTGCCCGTCAATCTCGACCGGTGGCGTCACCAGCGGCAGCGACGTCGATGCGCGCACGGCGTCGAGGTCGAGCACGGCACTTTTGACCGACAGGTACGCGGCGGTTCCAAAGAGCATGTCCGTCGCGACGGCGTACATCTCGATGGGGCTCGCGTCGAACGTCTCGCTGTCAAAGGGATCCAGGCGGTCCTGGACATCGTTGAAGATAAAGTCGTAGCCGACGATGGAGCCCGTGGACGCAAACGATGCGGCGCCCATGAAGCGGTTGTCGTTGCAGAAAGCCAGGTTGATGCGGTTAGCACGGCCGATCTGGTGCGACTTGTAGTTCACGCCGTTGAGGGCGCCGGCCGATACGCCATATACCGCCGGAATCTCGACGCCGGCCTCCATGAGAACGTCGAGAACGCCCGCGGTAAACTGCCCGCGAAAACTACCGCCCTCCAGGACGAGCGCGACCCTGCCGGCGTTCTTTGCTTTATCTTCTGCAGTCATGTTGACCTCCTGCTGTTTCGTTTTGGCCTTCTTCTACCCAGTTTTGGGATGGAGGGCGTGTAGGTTTTGGAGTTGAGGAGGGCGGGGCGGCTGGCGGAAAGCACGTCTCACTCTGCGTTGCTGCGGGGCACGGCAGGCTGCAGCGCGATCGGCATCGCGTCTATATCTAGTCGAGGCATTGCGCGGAGAATCCGCGTATTTGCTTCGCAAATCCGCACCGGCTTCGGCCGCCTGCCGGCGTCCTCGCTCGCGGGCTAAAAACGCTCACGCGTTTTCTTTACGCCCGCGCCCTGCATAGAGTTCGATTCTCCGCGGTACGGGCTGGAAATAAAAAGGCAGGTAGATACGAATATCTACCTGCCTATTACTTGTGGTGGAGGCGCGGAGAATCGAACTCCGGTCCACGAAAGCCCCCTGATTGGCATCTCCAAGCTCAGTCGCTGGTTTTGTCTCGGACGCTTTGCGCGCAGCGACACGCTCGCGGCGTCCTAACCGGTTCGGTCTTAGCCTGCGCCATACCGATTACGTGCGCAGGAGCATTCCCCTAAAATGACGTCGCGCCGGTGTCGGGGAAATCACCGGGTTGACGCGCCGCTATAAACTAAGCAGCGAGAGCCATAGGCTCAAAAGAAGAGTTGTTGTCAATTCAATTTGACGGTACCCCTGTTTAACGAGGCGAGGAGACCTCGGCTTGCTTCCTCTCTCAGAGCTATCGTGTCGAAACCAGTCGCCCCCGAATGTCGGTAAAGTCTGGATGGCATTGGGCACGAGTACCCAACAGCCGTCGACTTTTCAAGGAACATACGGGGCGAGCCCCGCTTGTGAAGTGCTATGTTACCACGTTCTCAAGGAAGACAGATGTTCTATCCACGAGCTGTGAAGACCCCAATGTGCGCTGTACTTCGCACTTTTGCTACCGATCGCGTCACGTATATTTTCGCCAAGCACAATTGACCCGTCGAAAGGACCGTTATGGATACCAAGCAGCAACTCGTCAATGCCCTCGTGGGCCTGGGCTCAACCATTACCGAAGCCATGGATGTCATCGAGGGCTTTGTCCCCTGCGGACATCCCGCCCTCACGGTATCGAACGCACTCGTCGCGCTGGACGCTGACGATGATGCAGCTCTCGCCCAGCAGCTTGAGACCGTCGAAGACTTTATCGACCACGTGAGTGAGAACCGCGGCGTGGCCGCCTACCACGGCATCGAAGTCGAGCTCGCGGGTCCCAAGGCTGATCTGCTCGCAGCAATCCGCGAGGTAGGCGCCCTCATGCAAACCGCAGGCGTCAAGAACACCCAGGTCAACGAGTGGGTCTATCGCAGTCTGGCAGTACTCGACAGCTCCGACGAAAAGGCAGCCGAGCAGCTCGCAGAAAGTCCCGCCATTAAGGCCGAGCTTTTGTAAATAGCAGACGCGGGCCCCTTGGATCATCGTCGTCCAAGAGGCCCGCAAGCAGTTCGCGTCAACCGATAGCCGCGCCGCCGCGTTTGGCCAAAGCAAGAATCGGCATCATTTGACGAGGTGTCTTTGCTGCAAGATCGGCATGTTCGAGCAGTTTGCGATCGTTAGTTACCAAGTAATCAACCTGCGCGCGCTTGCATGCGGCGAGCACCAAGTTGTCCTCGTAATCGCGATGGAGCGTCAGATATTTGTTGGCCAGCCAAAGATCCGACGCATCTGCACCCACGGCCGTGGCGTTTTCGGTCATATTTCGAACAAACGCCAGCGCCGCATCGCCAATCGCGCGGGCAGAAGCCTCGTCGAGCGCTCCCCCGCTGGCAAGAACGCTACGCTTCAGCTCGTGTTGGACAACGTACAGCACGTCCTTAGCGATATGCACCGGAAAGAACAGCAACGCCCCCGTCTCCGTCGCCCGCCCAATAAACGCACGCGCGGCAAGCGACTCGGCATGGTCGACGCAAAACGAATCAACCCATACGTTGGCATCCACCATTATTTTGAGGGGAGTCCCGCTCACAGGATCATCCCCTTTTGGCGATAGCGCTCGTCCATGGCTTCCGAATAGATTGTGTCCCAATCGCGATCGTCGGATACGTGCGACGTAGCGATGCCCAGGTCCGCGTAAAGCTGATCCGCCGCCGCCCATGATGCGGCGAACGGAGTATCGGGCGCGACGGTCTGCCGCCGGTCGTCGACGGCCGCAAGCACTTCCTCGCACTGCCCGCCACCCTGCGCGACCTTGGCAACCACCTTTTTGATGAGCTCAGGCAGTGACCTGCCCGAAAGCTGCAGCGCTTCCTCGGCGCGCTCTTTAACCGAGCGATCTACGCGAACATTCACCTGCGCCATGCTGCCAACGATAGCCATCTCAACCTCACCTTCAGCATTTACTAGCAGTGCTAGCACAATCTTATATCTGAGCTAACATCTCGTCAAACAAAAGAAGGCCTGCACCCTGGCGGCTGCAGTGCCGCCAGGGTGCAGGCCATATACTCAATCGAAAACGCTAATGCAGGTACGCCTTTGCGCTGCTCAGGCTGTAGGCAATCGTCGAGCCGTTGTGCAGCAGTGACGACGTCTGCGGAGTGATCATGCCGGTAATACCCAATGCCAACAGCGCCGAGTTGGTGAGCATCACCTTAGAATAGGAACTCGTCAGACGATCAATGAGGCCCTGGCTCATGCGGCGCAGGCGCACGAGTGCGGCGAGATCCGTGTCGGCCAGGATGATATCGGCGACTTCCTTGGCAGTGTCGCTTCCACCGCCCATGGCCAGACCCACATCGGCCAGGCCCAGCGCCGGTGAGTCGTTGACGCCGTCGCCCACCATGGCAACGTGGCGCCCCTCGCGCTTAATCCGCTCCACATAGGCGTACTTGTCCTCGGGCAGCAGCTCGGCATTAAACTCGTCGACACCCGCCTCGCGCGCAATGCGCTCGGCCGTGCGCTCGGAGTCGCCCGTAAGCATAACGACATGTTTGACGCCCAGCGCATGTAGGTCGGCGATGGCCTCACGGACCCCGAGCTTGAGCGGGTCCTCGATGCCGAGCACGCCGACGACCTTGCCGTCGACCGCCAGGTACAGCGGCGACAGGCCCTGCATCTGGGACTCAATGCGTTCCTTAATGTCGGAATCGAGCTGCGCACTCTCGTCCTCAAACACAAAGTGCGCGGAACCGATGATGGCGCGACGCCCTTCGATGGACGAAGCGATGCCGTGCGCCACGATGTACTCGACGGCGGCATGGCGCTCGCGGTGTTCGAGCCCACGCTCGCGAGCAGCGTTGATGACTGCGCGCGCCACCGGATGCGGGAAATGCTCCTCCAGGCAGGCAGAAAGGCGCAGGACCTCATCCTCGCTCCAGCCGTCGGTCGTCAGCACGCAAGCCAGGCGCGGCTGCACCAGCTCATGAAGGGCAGCGCGCAAAAATGCGATGTAACCGGCCACGACAAACACCGCACGCAGGGGCGTCGGCAAGAACCAGCGGCGCGCGTAGTGGGCGCCGAAAAGTGTGGCAAAATCCATGACGAGCTTGTGCTTGCGTGGCTCAAGCTGCATCACGTAACCCGTCTTTGCGTCGGCAATGGCCTGGGCATCGAGCGCACCGACGGCGGCCAGCACGGCATCGCGGTGCGGCTCATCGTATTCGAGTGCCATCTGGCCGATGCGGCCATAAACGCGCACCTTGTGCACGCCGTCGATATCGCCGCTAAGCTTAAGAAGTGCATCGAGATCACTCTCTGGCACAGGACCCGCCAATTGAAGACGGGTCCTGCCGGGGATCTCGCTCATAATCGAGAATCTCATAGTTTGTGCCTGGGAGCGTTACTCGGCTGCCTCGTCAGCAGCGGCCTCGCTCTGGGTGATTTAGGCCGCCTCGGCAACCATGTCGTCGACATTAGCCTTGGCCTGCTCGACCATGTCCTGGTAGCCGTTCTTGATGCGCATGCCGCACGCGATACCCTGCACGCAGGCATTCTTTACCGGAGCGCTGGTAAGCAGCTTGATGCCGGCCGTGCCAAGCAGAAAACCGCCACCAACAAGCAGGGTATTGAACGTCGACCTCTTCATGTTGCTTCTCCCTTTTGCCGCATTGGACGCGGCACGGTGCCTCAGCACCCGAGTAAACAAGTTTGCTTGAGAACACTTTTAGAAAATAGTTTAGTTCATCTAACTATTAAGGTCAACAAAGGTTAACTTTTTGGAAATCTTGGAGTCCAAATTCCATTCAGCCCACCTGACCCGAACGGCCGAGTCGTCACGGAACCGAGGGGCCGGGCGCAGGGCCTTGCCTCTCAATGAGTTCCGCACGAACAGGAGGCGCCAGTGGCGCCTCCGTCGTGAGTCAGGACTGTCCGAAATTGAGAGGCAAGGCCCTGCGCCCGGCCCCTCGGTTCCCGCTTACGAGAGCGACGTTCTCAGCAACTCGTTGAAGAGCTTCGGGTTGCCCTTGCCGCGACTCGCCTTCATGCACTGGCCCACCAAATAGCCAATGACCTTCTGGTTGCCGTCGCGGTACTGCTGCGCCTGCTCGGCACAGTTTGCCAGCACCTCGTCCACAATCGGCTGCAGCGCGCCGGCATCGCTCACCTGACGCATGCCGCGCTCGTCGACGATCTTGTTGGGATCGTCGCCGGTCTGGGCCATGGCCTCAAAGACCTCGTGCGCCTGGTTGGAGCTGATGGCATCGGTCGCCAGCAGCTTGGCAAGAGCCGCCACCTGAGCCGGCGCGATGCCGGACTCAGCCAGCGAGGTACCCGCGTCCTTAAGGTAGGCGATCATCTCGTTGACCAGCAGGTTCGCGACCGTCTGGGCCTCCTTGCCAGCCATGCCGGCAGCAGCGGCCTCAAAGAACTCGGCAAACTCCGGGTCGCCGGCGATCTGCTCGGCGTCGGCGGCCTTAATGCCAAAATCGGCCTCAAAGCGGGCGCGCTTGGCATCGGGCAGCTCGGGAATCTCGCCGCGGCAGCGGTCGATGAACTCGTCATCCAGATCGAACGGCGCCAAGTCGGGGTCGGGGAACAGACGATAGTCGTCGGCCGTCTCCTTGACGCGCATGACCACGGTGCGCTTGCGGCTGGGCTCCCAGTGGCGGGTCTCCTGGTAGATGATGCCGCCCTCCTCGAGCACCTCGGCCTGACGGCAGATCTCGTAGGCAAGGCCGTCGTGCAGGCTCTTAAACGAGTTGAGGTTCTTGAGCTCGGTCTTGGTGCCCAGCTTGGTCTCGCCGCGGCGACGCAGGCTCACGTTGCCGTCGCAGCGCATGGAGCCCTTCTCCATGGAGCAGTCGGAAATACCCAGCGTCACAAAGATGCGACGGAGCTTTTCCATAAACAGACGCGCCTCCTCGGGCGTGCGCAGATCGGGCTCGGTCACGAGCTCAATCAAAGGCGTGCCGCAGCGGTTGTAGTCGACGAGCGACTCGGCCGCGGCGGTAATGCGGCCCTCGGCACCGCCCACGTGCACCATCTTGGCGGCGTCCTCCTCCATGTGGATGCGCAGGATGCGGATGGGCACGGTGTAAGAACCGTCCTCGCGACGCTCGGGCATCTGCATGTTGGAGGCATCGTAGCTGGCTAGGTGGCCGGCGCGCTGATTGCCCTCGCGCATCGTGGAGGACATGGACGTGGACAGGCCCTCGGCATTGGCCGAAGCGCTCGCCAGGCTCTGGGCCTCGGCCTCGCCAAACGCGCAGTCGGGGCGCTCGGCGGCACCGCGACCGGTCACGTCCAGATCCAGATGACCGTACATGGCAAAGGCGACCGGACCCTGCGTGGTCTGGAAGTTCTTGGCCATATCGGGATAGAAATAGTGCTTGCGGTAGAACATCGAGTGGCGCTGGATCTCGCAGTTGGTCGCGAGACCGGCCTTGACGATGCTCTCGATGGCGCGCTTGTTGGGCACCGGCAGGGCGCCGGGCAGGCCCAGGCACACCGGGCACACGTTGGCGTTGGGCTCGTCATCGTGGCTGAGCTTGCAGTTGCAGAACATCTTGGTATCGAGTGCGGTGAGCTCGGTATGGATCTCCAGGCCAATCACGGCCTCCCAATCCTGCAGGACCTCGGAAAGCTCCTTCATTACAGCTCGCCCCCCTTCCCGGCAAAATCGGGCGCGACGGAAAGCACGGGCGCGCCCGTGGCGGTATCGGCAAAGCCGCGCTCCAGGGCGCGGGCAAACGTGAGCAGCTGACGGTCCTTAAAGGCAGGGCCCACCAGCTGGGCAGAAACGGGCAGGCGGCTGTCCTCGCCCAGGCCCAGCGGCACCGAGATACCACCGTTGCCGCAAATGTTGAGCGAAATGGTGTACAGGTCGGAGAGATACATCTGCGTGGGGTCGCTGATCTCGCCGAACTTAAAGGCCGTACGCGGCGAAGCGGGCATAAGAATGGTGTCCACCTTGGCATACGCGGCGTCGTAGTCCTGCGTGATAAGCGTGCGGGCCTTTTGCGCGGCATAGTAGTACTTGTCGTACACGCCCGAGGAGAGCAGGTAGGCACCGAGCATCTGGCGGCGCTTGGCCTCGGCACCAAAGCCGTGGGCGCGGCTGAGCGAGCTCTGGTCGGACAGGTTGGCGCAGCCTTCCTCCTGGTAGCCATAGCGAATGCCGTCAAAACGAGCCAGGTTTGAGAACGCCTCGGCCGGGCCGATGACGTAGTAGGCGGCGATGGCAGCGTCCAGGTGCGGCAGGTCGACCTCCACGAGATCGGCGCCCTGGTTCTGCAGCTCCTGGGCGGCACGCTCAACAGCGGCCTTGACCTCGGGCGTCAGGCCCTCGGCCTCCATAAACGCGGGGATGATACCCACGCGCTTGCCCTCGATGCTGTCGTTGAGATGCTCGGTAAAGTCGACGGCACAATCCTGGCTGGTGCAGTCGTACGGATCGTGACCCGCACCGGTAAGCGCATTCATGGCCAGCGCGACATCCTCGACCGTGCGGCCAAAGGGTCCCACCTGGTCGAGCGACGAGCCAAAGGCAACCACGCCGTATCGGCTCACGGCGCCATACGTGGGCTTAAAGCCCACCACGCCGCACAGGCTCGCCGGCTGGCGAATCGAGCCGCCAGTGTCCGAGCCCAGCGAGAGCGCAACCTCGCCGGCAGCAACGGCGGCAGCGGAGCCGCCCGAGGAGCCGCCGGGCACGCGCTCGGTATCCCAGGGGTTGTTGGTGCGGTGGAACGCCGAGCTCTCGGTAGAGCTGCCAAAAGCAAACTCGTCCATGTTGACCTTGCCCATGGGCAGGCAGCCGGCGTCGAGCATGCGCTGAACGCAGGTGGCGGTGTAGACGCTCTGGTAGTCCTCGAGCATACGGGAAGCGCAGGTGGTGCGCGTACCCACGAGATTCATGTTGTCCTTGATGGCCAGCGGCACGCCCGCAAGCGGGGGCAGAGCCTCACCGGCGGCGCGGCGGGCGTCAATTTTGGCGGCAGCCTCGAGCGCGAGCTCGGGCGCCACCTGCAGAAATGCCTGGACCCCACCCTCGCGCGCCTCGATGGCCTCGAGCGAGGCCTGCGCGATCTCGGTGGCAGAGAAATCGCCGGCGGCAACGTGCTCGGCTAGCTGCGCGGCCGTGAATCGATCGAGATTGAGCTTCATTACTCGCTCTCCCCCTCTCCCAAAATGGACGGCACGCGGAAGTAGCGGTCGCGCACGCTGCCGGCGTTTTCGAGCGCGACATCGAGCGGCAGGTCGCGCTCGGGCTCGCGCAGGTCGTCGCCCATCACGTTGGACAGGTTTCCGATGGGATGGAACGTGGGCTCCACGTCGGGCAAGTCATATTGCAAGACGGGCTCGAGCATCTGGACGGCATCGTTCAGGTAGGACGTCATCTGGGTGAGCTCGTCATCGGCCAGTGCGATCTTTGCGTACTCGGCAATGCCGCGCACGTCTTTCTCGCTGAGTGCCATAGGCGCTCCCTTCCGCATAACAGTTAAACCGCTCTAGTATACAGGGCAACGCCGACTTGGAGCAGGCGCTTTACCCAAATGCAGCGAAAACGTAACGAGGGCGGCGCCTCTGCAGCAAAAGTGCATCGGCCACGGCAGGAACCGTCGCGCCCGCTGCAAAAACCGTCCCAACATTCGACGCTTTTCGGCAAAATCGCGATTTCCATCGGATGTTGGGACGGTTGGAGCCCGCCACCACAAAGGCGCCTGTCCCCTTTGTGGTGGCTCTTCCCCGGTGCTACAGCAGATGTTCCTGGACAAAAATTGCGATGCCGTCCTCGTCGTTGCTCGCGGTTACAAAGTCCGCGGCGGCACGGGTGGCGTCGCTGCCGTTTGCCATAGCCACGCCCACGCCGGCGTCGGCCACCATGCAGGTATCGTTATCGGCATCGCCAAACACGCAGATATTCTGCAGCTCCATGCCGTTGAGCTCCGCCACGCGCACAAGGCCGCGCGTCTTGGACACGCGGGGATCCATAAACTCGTAGAGTCGCTGCGTGGTTTGCAGAGCAGCCGCCTTAACGGTGTCGTCGGCGAGTGTCGACGCCCGCTCGATCACCTGCGGCATCGCCTCGGGCGCCATGGTGAACATCACCTTGGCCTGCGGATCGCGCAGGAACTCGGCAAAGTCGACCACCTTGTAGGGCACGCCGTCGACACGCGACAGGTGCTCGACGCACGCATTGCTCTCGGGCACATAGAGCACGCCGTTCCGAGGACAAACGGGCGTTGCCGGCAGGTCTGCCATGTGCTCGCAGATGCGCGCGATGGTCTCGCCCGGCAGCGGGTAGCTCAGCTCGTTAATGCCGTGCGCACGGTCGATGACCTCGGCGCCACCGCAGCCCACGAGCACGTCCACCAGGCCTTCGATGCCCCAGAGCTCGTACATGGCCTCGGTCGCGTGGGCGTCGCGCCCGGTGCACAGGCCAAAGAGCACGCCGCGCTCGCGCAGGGCGCGGATCGCCGCCACGGTGCGCGGGGACACCGTGTGCTGGCTCGTGAGCAGCGTGCCGTCGATATCGCAGAACACGGCTTTGATGTGGCTGAAGGTGGTGTCCATGGGGACCTTTCTGGGTTGTGCGGCGGTGTGGGGTGTATTCGTGAACGGCGTACATGGTATACCAAGGCGCAGGCGCGGCCCGTCAAAGCAAAAACCACCACAAAGGTGCCTGGCCCCTTTGTGGCGGCCGGACCCGCAGGATGGCCTGGCCCGAGACGCAAAGCATCACAACATTCGACGTTTTTCGGCAAAATCGCGATTTTCATCGAATGTTGTGATGGTTTTTACTGCTTTGCGGCACGATCCAAATGCCGGCGACCAAATAGCAGCAACGCCGCGGGAACCGCCGTCACGACCATGCCCGCCCCTACGAGCGTCTGCTGCACGCCAAACGTCGCCGCCAGCCACGGGGCAATAGCCAGCGGGGCCACGCCGGCGAACATATTGCCAAAGCCCATGACCGAGTTCACGCGACCGAGCTGCTCGAGCGGGGCCGTCGTTTGCACGATCGTGTTGTGGAGCGGGTTGACGATGCCCCAAGCTATGCCCAGTACAATCTGGCCGACAAGGGCCACGCCCACGTACGGTGTTCCCACATAGAGCAAACTTCCCAGACCCACGGACATGAGCGCCACGAGCAGCGTTTTAAGGTTGACCAGGTGCGGCGGCATGCGGAGCGCGAGGACGGCGCCCAGCACCGCGCCCACACCGCTGGCCGACGAGAGCCAGCCCATCCACTCAACACCGACGTGCAGGACATCGCGGTAGAAGAACGACTCCAGTGGATCGAAGGCGCCATAGCCAAAGTTCGAAAGAAAGATAATGAAGAACAGCAGGGCGAGGACGCTGTTGGTGAAGACTGTCTTGATGCTGGCTGCGAAGGTGGCGCGAGAAGATGTGTTGGGGTCGGGACTTTGGCTGGCCTTATCCGACGTGATGTCGCCGATTGCGGGTTTGCCTTCGTGTGTGGCGGCCTGACCTGCACTTTGCCTAAAGCCCCAACCGGCGGCGAGCGCCAGTACGGTAAAGATCATCATGAGCACAAACACCGCGCGCGACGACGCAGCCGCCGCGACAAAGCCGCCCAGCGTGGGTCCGACGATGATACTCACGTTTGAAAACATGGCGATGGCGGAGTTGATGTCTTTGAGCTCGACGGGATCATCGGTGAGGTAGGCCGGATAGGATGTGGCGATGGGCTGGGCGAACCCCATCACAAAGCCCAGGAGCACCGCGCCGAGCAGGACGATGCCGGTCGTGCTGCCAAAGGCGATAATCGCCGCGCCGGTTGTCAGCGCGCCGACGATGCTCAGCAAAAAATGGCGGCGCGGGCCCAAAGCGTCGAGCGCCGCTCCACCCGCAAAGGACCCCAGGATCACGAAAACGTTCATAAACAGAACGGCCAGCGATGTCGCCACGACCGAGGCATCGTCTGCATAGGTGAGCGTTCCGATGACGCCGATAAAGTAGCTGGTCTGAAAACCGGTGTAGATGAGAAAGCGCATCGCCACCAGGCGCTTGGCCTGCACGGACAGCGATGATTGAGGCTTTGAGAAAAGAGAGGCGAGCATGGAGACTCCTTGTTTCATACGAATGCGGACGGTGGGCATTCGCCACCGTCTGTCAAATCAATCTATCCGCATGAAACATTAAGGACGCATCAAGCCCCTTCTCTCCGTTTTTCACCCGTCATGAACTACTTGGTAGATTGTAAGACATGTCCCACACATCTACCAAAGCAAAAACCACCACAAAGGTGCCTGGCCCCTTTGTGGTGGTTGCGACGTTTACGCTGGTTGAGACTTGGCTAGGCCAGGTCGGCGCCGTTGGTGGCGATGACCTTCTTGTACCAGAAGAAGCTGTCCTTGCGGCTGCGGGCGAGCGTGCCGTTGCCGTCGTTGTCCTTGTCGACGTAGATGAAGCCGTAGCGCTTCTTCATCTCGCCGGTCGAGGCGCTCACCAAATCGATGCAGCCCCACATGGTGTAGCCCATCAGGTCCACGCCGTCCTCGATGGCAATCTCCATCTGCTTGATATGCTCGCGCAGGTAATCGATGCGGTAGCCGTCGTGAATCGCACCGTCCGCCTCGACCTCGTCCACCGCGCCCAGGCCGTTCTCGACGATCATCAGCGGCACCTGGTAGCGGTCGTAGACCTCCTCCAGGTAGTAACGCAGGCCCTCGGGGTCGATCGCCCAACCCCAATCGCTCTTCTTGAGGTACTCGTTGCCGGCGCCACCAAAGATGTTGCCCTGCTCCAGCAGCACCGGGTCAGCCGTGGCCGTGGCGCTCATGTAGTAGCTAAAGCTGTAGAAGTCGACCTTGCCGGCGGCCAGCGTGGCGGCGTCCTCGGGCGAAACCTCCACGTGCACGCCTTCGCGGCGCCACACGCTGGGCGCCCACGAGGGATACGCACCGCGCACCTGCACGTCGCCGCAGTAGAAGTTCATCTCGCGCTGCTGCTTTTGTGCGGCCAGAACGTCTGCCGGATTGCACGTGTGCGGGTAGCAGGCGTTGCCGGCGATCATGCAGCCGATCTTGTTCTGGGGATCGATCTGATGGCCCATGGTGACGCACTTGGCGCTCGCCAGGAACTGATGGTGCAGGGCATCGAAGCGCGCCTGCGGGTCGTCCCAGTCGCAGTCGCCAAAGGCCATGGGCGTGTCGGTTGCCTCGGGCACCATGCCGCCGCCCATCACGCCGCCAAAGCCGCCCATGAGCAGGCAATTGATTTCGTTAAAGGTGAGCCAGTAGCGCACCAGGCCCTTGTACTCGGTCATGACGGTGCAGGCGTAGTTGAGGTAGAAATCGATGAGCTTGGGGTTCTTCCAGCCTCCGTAGTTTTTGGACAGACCATAAGGCAGCTCATAGTGGCTAAGGGTGACCATGGGCTCGATGCCCTGCTCCTGACAGGCCTGGAACACACGGCGGTAGAACTCGATGCCGGCCTGGTTGGGCTCGGCCTCGTCGCCGTTGGGGAAGATACGGCTCCAGTTGATGGACATGCGGTAGCACTTAAAGCCCATCTCGCCAAAAAGCTTGATGTCGTCGAGATAGTGATGGTACATGTCCACGGCCTCGTGGCTGGGATAGTGGTACTGGGGCAGAATGCCGTCGGTAATGTGGCGCGGCTCGGAGACCGTGCCGCCGGTCATGATGTCGGGAACGCCGAGGCCCTTGCCGTCCTCGTTGTATCCGCCTTCGCACTGATTGGCGGCAGTGGCACCGCCCCACAGAAATCCATCGGGAAAAGCCATGTTG
>NZ_QSTQ01000007.1:0-75282 GCF_003438275.1 Collinsella sp. OM07-12 | reverse complement strand
CGGGAAAAGCCATGTTGGCTCCTTTCGTACGTGTTGGGATGTTGCGTGGACGCCGAAGCGGCGTCCACGAGGTAATTTGCGTCCCGATCGGAGTTCGCGTTGAGTCGGCCGCCACGAAACCGGCCCATCTACTACGTTTAGTCGTGAACCCCCGACCACGCCGCAATTGTCAAAAATAAAACCGCAGGTAGACGGCTTGGCGGTTTTCGAAAAACCACCGTGTGGTTGGCCCCTACCACTTAAACGTAGTAGATAGGCCGGTTTCGTGGCGAGGCATGTTGCGGGACGCGCACGGACCGACCCATCGAAACTATGCCGGCTTAAGATATGCGGACGGAGCTGACGGAGACGACGTTTGCCCAGATAAAACCGACCAAAATAAACCTGTCCCTTATTGGCAGGTTCAAAACCATGCCGGTTTACGGGGCAGAACCAGTGCCCCTTGAGCATGCCAGAAACGGCAAGGACAAAACCGCAGGTAGGAGGCTTGTCAGTTTACGGAAAAACGGGGTATGGTCAGCACTCACCGTTTCAGCCCCGTAATCCGGCATGGTTTTGATTTTGGGCAGTCGCTCGGACGAGCGCATGGCATCTAGCCCCTTTGAAAAAAACCGGCGGGGCGCTCCCCCCCCCCGCCGGCTTGGTACCGAGTCTTTGTCGTTTGGGCTACTTGGCAGCCTCGGGCTTGTAGGTGGCAAACTCGATCGCAAAGCCCACGGCGGCACCCACGAAAGAGGCAACGATAGCCCAGATCATGTGGTTGATGCCGTTAACACCGGAGGGGTCGATGAAGGACAGCCAGTTGAAGACGCCCAGACCACCGGACATGTACACCACGGCGCCGGAGAGACCAATGATGAGGCCGCCCACAGCAGAACCGATGCTGGCGTTGATGAAGGCCTTCTTATCGGGCAGGGCGACACCGTAGATAGCGGGCTCGGTGACACCAAAGAAGAAGGCGGAGATCATGGCCGGCAGCGCGATACCGCGGAACTTCTCGTCCTTGTTCTTGAGATACATGGCGAAGAGCACGGCGCCCAGCGAGAAGGAGTGGGCGATAACGGAGCCCAGGATGTAGTCGTGGCCCAGAGTGGACAGGTTGACCAGCGCGATGGGCACGAGCGACCAGTGGAAGCCAAAGATGACCAGGCACATCCAGAAGGCACCGACGAGGGTGCAGCCCAGGAGGGAGCCGATCATGGGCAGGCCAAACAGCAGCGCGAAGAACTCACCAAGCAGGTTGGTGATGAGCGTGGCGATGGGGCCAATGACCAGATAGCCAAGGGTGACGGTAACGGTGACGACGATCAGCGGGGTGAAGAACATCTTCATAGAAGCGGGCATCCACTTCTTAACCCAGTGCTCGAGGGTGGAGCCAAACCAGACCATGAGCAGGATGGGGATAACGGAGCTGGTGTAACCCGAGGCAGGCATGATGAGCGGCAGGCCCAGGAACGTGGTGTACCAAGAGAAGGTGCCAGCAAAGCCGAGCTCGACGGAGCCGACAACCTCGCCCGAGGTCAGGGCAACCATGGTGGGATACACCAGGGCAAAGGCGATGGCCATGCCGTTGAACTCGCTCATCTTGAACTTCTTGGCCGCGGTAAAGCCAAGCACCACGGGCAGGAAGTAGAACATGCCGTCAGCGACGGTGTAGAGCAGCGTGTAGGCGCCGTCGTTGGCAAAGCTCGGGACCAGGAAGGTAGCGAGCGCCAGCAGGCCCTTCATGATACCGGCAGCGGCGAAGGTGCCGAGCATGGGGGCGAAGATGCCCGAGATGAGGTCGATGATCACATCGGTAACGCCCTTGGGAGCGGCATCGTCGTCATCGGCGTCGACGGCGCCGCCGTCGCTAAAACCGCCGGCCTTGAGAACGGCGTCGTAGACGTCCTCGACGATGTTGCCCACAACAACCTGGTACTGGCCGTTGGCGTGCATGACCTTGATGACGTTGGGCAGCTCGGAGATTGCCTCGTCATTGGCCTTCGACTCGTCCTTGAGCTTAAAACGAACACGGGTAATGCAGTGTGCGACGCATTTGACGTTGGACTTGCCGCCAACCAGCTCTACGATCTGGGCAGCAAGATCGTCATATTTACCTGCCATGATCTGTCCTCTCTTTTCCAAATTTCGACAAAAATATCCCCTACCGCGAGCCGGTACCTTGCCCGCAGTTAGAAACCAAAAAGAATTGTTGCGATTGCCGCCGGGCTGGCGGCTTTACTCACTCGGTCTGCGAAGCCGATCGCAGACGGTTGATATGCATCATCAGATACAAGAGCTCCTCGTCCGAGCAGCTCTGCTTGAACTCTTTCTCGAACACGCGGTTGATGGCGTACGCACACTGGTAGGCCTCGGGAAAATCGCGGGCGGCCTGCATAAACAGTGAGGAGTTCTCGGTCTGCGTGCAGCTGCCCTTAACAAGGCGGCGAACCAAAAAGCGCAGGTGCGCAAGAAAGCGAATGTAGCAGTACGACGCCGTGTCGAGCGAGCAGCCGAGCTGCTTTTCCACGGAATGGGTTACCTCGTCAAGCACGCGGGTGCTCTTCATGATGAAGTCCATGTCCTTGGCGCGGCCCATGCCGTCGACCTCGGCGTTAACGATGTGGAGCGCGATGCTCGTGGCCTCGTTCTGACCCAGCTTGGCGCCGGTGTGCTTTTGCACGATGGCGAGCGCGGCCTGACCGATTTCGAGCTCACGCGGGTAGATGAAAGCCACCTCATGCTCGAGCGGGTTGGGAGCGCTGATCTGGTCGTCGTCGCGCTGAACGGCAAACTGCAGGTGATCTGCCAGGATAAAGGGCAGGCCACCGGACAGCTTGCAACCAAGCTGCTGGGATGCGAAGCAGGCAATGTCGCTTGCCGCGAGCAGAACGTCGTCGGGAAGTGTGCCGACCATATCCTGCAGGCTCTCGGGAACGTTATAGAATTTGCGCTGGATGAGCGACTCATCGGCAAGCTCGTAGGGCATCTCGTGAAAACCGATGCCCTTGCCAAAGACAACAACCTCTCGGCCGTCATCGCTGGCGGCGAGAGCAACGTTATTGTTGATCTTCTTTAAAATGAGCATGAAAAAACTCCTCGGACATCGGCGCTAGACGACGGGGCGATATTCCTCGTCTTCTATTATGCGCAAGTGATGCCTCCCGAGGAGTAACAAACTTGTGAGCACGTGGGCGATTGTAGGATGAAACTTGCATGCAGCGTAAGCCCCATTGGTGCGAAAGTCCGCTGAACGGTAGGAAATCGCCTGTAAACGGCAAAACCACCACAAAGGTGCCTGGCCCCTTTGTGGTGGTTTTGGCTGATGCCCCGATGTTACTCGCGCGGGGTGCCGTAGGGGTTGTACAAATCTGCAAGAGCAAATGTGCCGGTAGTAGCATCAAAGTCGAGTTCGAGCACACAGCAGTTGCCAATGCGGTGCTTCATCTTGAGCGGCTCCACGCCCACGCCGCGCATGACCTGAGCCGCTGCGGCGCCATGGCTCACGCACAACACGCTCTCATGTCCAGGGCGCTGCATGAACTCGGTGATGGTCGCCATCATACGCTCGCGAAACTCGACTTCGCCCTCGCCGTCATACTGCTTGTAAAAATCGCCGTACGGCAGGCGCGGATTCAAATCCTCGCTCGCGCCCTCAAATTTGCCAAAGTTCCACTCCTTAAGGCCCTTGACGCGCTCGTAAGGCTGACCGGGGAACGCAAGCTCAAGCGTGTCGCACGCACGCTCGGACGTCGAACTGTACGCATGGTCAAACGTAAGGCCACGCCCTCGCAGGGTCGCACCGACAGTTTTAGCCTGCTCGATTCCCAGCTCGGTGAGCGGCGAGTCACACCAGCCCTGCTTGCGACGAAGCAAGTTAAAGAGCGTTTGACCGTGACGCATAAAGTACAGTTTTGACATGAGGCCTCCGTGATCGCAATCGTTTGTCAGCGATTATGACACCTTGAGCTAACTTTAAGTCAAAGCTTTTTTGCAAAAACCACCACAAAGATGCCTGTCCCTTTTTGGCATGTTATGGCAGCGCAGCGAGCCGGTTCCAAGTGCCCCAGGTCGCCCCGAAAGAGGAGCGACGCGTACTTTGGTACGCGAGCGACGGCTTGAGGGGCGAGATGGGGTGCTTGGGGCCGGCGCAGCGTCAAGCCTTAAAGGTGATCTTGGATGAGGTCGCAGATGGCCCGGGCGTCGTTTATGTTGATGGCTCGGGTTGCAAAGCCCGCATCGAAGGCCTGACGCGCCAGGGCCTCGTTGCAGGCGAGCGCCAGCGTGCGGCCGTCGACCAGGTCGAGCGAGCTCTTGCCGCGCAGGCGATCGACGCCGGAGCGCGCGACCACGATGTTGTCGAAGCCCTCGGTCTTGTAGCCCTCGATGATCACCACGTCGACATCGCCGTAGCGCAACAGCAGCTCGCGCGCGGGCATCTCGTCCTCCTCGCGCGTGTCGGCATACTCCGCCCAGCGCGTGGCGCAGATGAGCCCCACGTGCTTGGATCCGGCCTGGTGATGGCGCCACGTATCCTTAGCGGGAACATCGATATCAAAGCCATGATGCCCGTGATGCTTGAGCGAGCCCACGCGCAGGCCGCGGCGGGTGAGCTCGGCGATAACCTTCTCGACGAGCGTGGTCTTGCCCGAGTTCTGGTAGCCGATAAATGCGATCGCGGGGACGGCCGGGGCCGGAACTGCGGACGCGATGGCAACGGATGCGCTCGCGGGTGCGGCACCGTCGGCGGTCACGGACTCAACAACAGCGGCCTGACGCTCGGCGCGATCCCACACGCCCGAGTGGCCGCCTTCCTTGTGCAGCAGGCGTACGTCGACGATCTCCATGCCGCGGTCGACGGCCTTGCACATGTCGTAGATGGTCAGGCACGCGGCGCTCACGCCAGTCAGGGCCTCCATCTCAATACCGGTCTTGCCCGTCACACCGGCTGTGACCAGCACGTGAAAGCCGACCTGCCCGTCTGCGCGTGACGGCGCCCAGCCCTCGGGCACGTCCTCGACGGGCGTCCCCGCCGGCGCGATAGGCTCGATATCGCACTTACTCTTGGTAACGAGCAGCGGATGGCACATGGGGATGATGTCACTCGTGCGCTTGATGGCCATGATGCCCGCTACGCGCGCACAGGCAAGCACATCGCCCTTTTTGGCGCGATCCTGCAGCACCATGGCCTGCGTCTCGGGATGCATGAGGATGGTGCCCTCGGCGATGGCGATGCGATGGGTCTCGGCCTTGTCGGACACGTCGACCATACGAACCTCGCCCTTGGCATCCACATGCGTTAGCTCGTCGCGGCGGGCGTCGCGAGCGGGCTCGGCAGCAGCGCCGGCAGACGGCTGTGCGGTCGCGTCGGCGTTGCCAGCATTCGCCGCAGCCGTGACTTTGTGGGCAGACATCGCGGCCCTGCGAGCGGCCTTGGTGGCATCGGCGTACCTGCTCTTGGCCATATGATCCTCCTCCGATTTGGGACATAAATCGTTGCGTGCCCTCAATTATCGCGTGTTCCTGCGGTTTGTGGGCCACGGCATCGCGCCAAATCGAAAGCACCTGCATATCATCACCACGGCGCAGCGCCTCACGCACCGAATACTCGGCATCGCCGAACAGGCACGGACGCACGTTGCCGTCGGCCGTCAGGCGCAGGCGGTTGCAGCTCGCGCAAAATGGTTGGACATGGCGCTGATAAAGCCGACCGTTCCCGCCGCACCCGGAAAGCGCCAATAGCGCGCGGGACCCGTGCCGGCAGGAGCGTCGGTGATGTCGAGCGGCTCGAGCTCGCCCAGGCCCACCGTGGCGGCCCCGGCATTGACGCGCGCCCGTAGCTCGTCGCTCGGCACGGTGTCGCTCGCATCCCACAGCGCCGGATTGAGCGTGGGCGCATGAGGGTTCACGGCGCAATGCGAGCTCGTACGCTCGTCGCCGATGGGCATGTATTCGATGAAGCGCAGGTGAATGGGACGGTCGACGGTCAGGCGCGCGAGGGCCGCCACATCTTGGTTGAGCCTGCGCACAACAACGCAGTTGACCTTGACGGGCTCAAAGCCCCAGGCCAGCGCCGCGTCGATGCCGGCCATGGTCTGCTCGAGCCAGCCCAGGCGGGTGATCTCTTCAAACAGCGCGGAGTCGAGTGTGTCGAGCGAGATGTTAACGCGGTTAAGCCCGGCATCTTTGAGCTGCGGTGCCAACTTGGGCAGCAGGGCGCCATTGGTGGTAAGCGAGATGTCCTCGATCTGCGGAATCGCGCGGATGTCGCGAATGAGCGGGATGATACGGCGGCTGACCAGCGGCTCGCCACCCGTCAGGCGCACGCGGCGAATGCCCTCCCCCGCAACCAGGCGCACAAAGCGGGCGATTTCCTCGGCGCTGAGCAGCTCGTCGTGCACGCGGGGCGCCACGCCTTCGGCCGGCATGCAGTAAATGCAGCGGAAATTGCCCTTGTCGGTAACGGCAATGCGCAGGTAGTTGATATCGCGGCCAAAGCCGTCATGTTGCACGTGCCCGTCCACGCAGCCCTCCCCTCACGCTGGTCTTTATTCTTTAGGGAATATAGTACCGCACGGGAAGAATAGGTCGACATGCGTACGACACGACGCAGGGCGAATGGCGTTTTCTAGCGCGAACTCGACATGGTTCAACGCACCTGCATTCAATTGGAAATGCCTACGCACGCAACTTTTTCGCCCGGTCCTCAACTCAAACCTTGACTCTACAATAGTTGTAGGGTTTTCACTACACTGGTAGCTAAACGACCCAAGCCAGAAAGTGCCCCGCCCATGGAACACGACCTCACACGCGGCAATGTCCTTAAGACCATTGCGGTCTTTGCCCTGCCCTATATGCTCTCGTACTTTTTGCAGATGCTCTACGGCATGGCCGACCTGTACATGATGGGACAGTTTAGCGGCGCGGCCGGCATCACCGCCGTGGGCAATGGCGCGCAGACGCTCTATATCATTACCGTGACGCTCGTGGGCCTGGCCATGGGAACGACAGTCATCGTCGGCCACGCCGTGGGTTCGCGCCGCTTTGACCGCGCCGAGGCCGCCATCGGCAACACCATCACGCTCTTTATGGGCGTCTCGGTGGTGCTGGCCGCCGTCTTATTTGCGTTGTGCCCGCAGATCGTGGCGCTCATTGGCACGCCGGCCGAGGCGGTCGAAGGCACCGCTGCCTACCTGCGCATCTGCTTTGTCGGCATTCCGTTTATCGCCGCGTACAACATCCTCTCGGCCATCTTTCGCGGCCTGGGCGATTCGCGCTCGCCCATGTACGTGATCGGCGTGGCGTGCATCATTAACATCGCGCTCGATTTTTTGTTTATCGGCCACATGGGACTCGGCCCCGTGGGCGCGGCACTCGGCACGGTAACCGCCCAGACGGCAAGCGTTGCCCTCGCGCTCGTGTGGCTCAAGAGCCGCCGCACGCACATTCACCTCAAGCGCAGCGACCTGCGTCCCCAGCCCGAGGTGCTCAGCAGCATTCTTAAGATCGGCGTGCCCGTGGCCGTGCAGGACGGCTGCATCCAGGTGGCGTTTATGTTCATCACCGTCATCGCTAACCACCGAGGGCTCGTCGACGCCGCCGCCGTGGGCTTGGTCGAAAAGATGATCAGTTTTTTGTTTATCGTGCCGAGTTCCATGGGCGCCACCGTCAGCGCGCTCACGGCGCAAAACGCCGGCGCGGGCAAGGGCGACCGCGCGCGTCAGGTGCTCAAAGATGCCATGACCATCTCGGTGATATATGGCTGCCTGATCACGGTGCTGATGTGGCTGGTGGCACCGGCGTTTCTCGGCTTTTTTGCCAAGGACGCCGCGGTCGTTGCGGCCGGCACCGGCTATATGCGCAGTTATATTTTTGACGCGATCTTTGCCGGCATCCACATTTGCTTTAGCGGTTTTTTCGCTGCGTATGGCAAGAGCTACATCGGCTTTGCGCACAACGTGCTGGCAGTGGTGCTCATTCGCGTGCCCGGCGCGTGGCTGCTGTCGAACGCCTATCCCGACACGCTGTTCCCCATGGGCATCGCCTCGCCGTGCGGGTCGATTCTGTCGGTGATTATTTGCGTGGTGGCATTTACCGTACTCAACCGTCGCGGAGCTTTTGACAAGCTGATGGCGTAGCGGCTCGTTCGTGTCATACGACGGCCGCGCTGCATGGCCCCAGCGTTCCCCCGCCCACCGAAAGGAGCGGTCCCATGACCGACACGCCAACTGAACATATCGAGGGCTTGCTCCGCATTGGCGAAGTGGCGCGCATGTTTAACCTGAGCGTGGGCACGCTGCGCCATTACGAGCAGATGGGCTTGCTGGACCCGGCGCACATCGATCCGGCGAGCGGGTACCGCTACTACGGATCACGGCAGCTCTCCACCCTTAACACCATCAGCCACCTGCGCGTTCTCGACTTGCCGCTCGCACAAATCCGTGAGTTTGTGACCACGCGCGATGTGAACCTTATGCAGCGGCAGCTGGCTCAGCAGCAGGAGCTCATCGAACACAAGCGCCGCGAACTGGAGCGCGTGTCGCGCAAGATTGACAACCGGCTTACCCTGCTTCACGATGCCTTGAACACCGAGCTCGATACCATTTGCGCAATCGATGCACCCGAGCTTCGCTGCGCCGTGCTGCGCGAACGCGTCAACCCCACCGACGCCTATGCGCTGGAGTGGCAGATTCGTCAACTGCAGAAGGGGCAGCACGAGACCTTTGTCTTTCTGGGCAACTTGGGCGTCGGGATTGGCGCCGAGCGCCTCGCCGCCGGTGATTTTGATGGCTACGACGAGGTCTTTCTGATGCTCGATGACACCGATGATTACTTGGGTGACGTTGAGACGCGACCTGCCGCGCACTGCCTGACCATAAGCTTCCGCGGCACGCACGGGCAAGCAGCCCCACGCTACGAGCGGTTGCTCGGCTATATGCACGAGCACGGCATAGTACCCGCCGGCTCCTCGCGCGAGATCGCCTTGATCGATGACATTATCAGCGACGACCCAGCAACCTACGTGACGCAGATCACGGTGCCAGTTGCCGTGGCCGAATAAAAACCTCCCGGATAGCATCGGGCCATCCGGGAGGCTCTTCAATTTGATTAATTTGGCTATCGGCGCCTTAAGCCTGGGGCACCTCACCAGTCGCAAGAATCTGCTCGAGTGCGTCCTCATCCAATACAGGCACGCCCAGCTGCTCGGCTTTGGTGAGCTTGGAGCCCGCTTTGGGGCCGGCGACCAGATAGCTCGTCTTCTTTGACACGCTGCCCGAAACCTTGGCGCCGAGCACCTTGAGCGCCGCGCCCGCCTCGTCGCGGGTGCGGTTGACGAGCGTGCCGGTGAGCACGAAGGTCAGACCCGCAAGCGGCTGTGCGTCAGCAAGCTCACCCGCCACGCCAGCGTCGGCTGCGGCCTGCGCGTGCGCGGCGCCCAAGTCGACCTCGAGCGACAGGCCCGCCTGGCGCAGGCGCTCCAGCACGGCAAGGTTCTCGGGCACGGCCAGGAACTGCTTGACGCTTGCCGCAATCTTGGGACCGATGCCCTCGCACTCGGCGATGTCCTCTTCGCTTGCCAAGATGAGCTTGTCAATCGACAGGAATCGTTCGGCAATGACCTCGCCCACACTCTTGCCCACGTGGCGGATACCCAAGGCAAACAGTACGCGACCGAGCGGCTGGCTCTTGGACTTGTTGAGCTCGGCGATGATTTTCTCGGCCGTCTTGAGGCCCACCGGGATGGGGTCACCCTTCTTGACGCCCTTTTTGCTGTTGGAGCTGGCATACACGCGACCCGTGTCTAGGCCGGCGATGTCGTCGACCGTGAGCTGGTAGAAGTCGGCGACATCGTGGATCAGGCCAGCAGCGATCATCTTGTCGACGATCTCGTCGCCCAGGCCGTCCACGTCCATGCAGCCGCGGCTCACCCAGTGGAGCAGGCGCTCCTTGAGCTGCGCTGGGCAGTCGATGGACACGCAGCGATATGCCACCTCGCCATCCTCGTGGACCACGGGGCTGCCGCACACGGGACAGACCTCTGGCATGTGCCAGTCGACCGAATCGGCCGGGCGTTTGTCGAGCACCGGCCCCACGACCTCGGGAATCACGTCGCCCGCCTTGTGCACGATGATGGTATCGCCCTCGCGCACGTTTTTGCGGCGGATCTCGTCGATGTTGTGCAGCGTGGCGCGCGCGATGGTGGAACCGGCGACCGTCACCGGGTTGAACTCGGCGACCGGCGTGAGTACGCCGGTGCGACCAACCTGGATTCGAATCTCGCGCAGGATGGTCTGCTTTTCCTCGGGCGGGAACTTAAAGGCAATGGCCCAGCGCGGTGCGCGGGCGGTAAAACCTAGGTCGAGCTGCTGCTGGAAGCTGTCAACCTTTACGACCACGCCGTCGATGTCGTAGTCCAGGTCGCCGCGGTGCTCGAGCGCCTGGGCACAGAACTCGTGGACCTCGGCCGGCGTGGCGCAACGAGCCACGTTGGGGTTGACGCTAAAGCCGGCGTTGCGCAGCCAGTCGAGAAATTCGCGCTGGCTGTGGACGTGCAACGGGTCGGTATCGGCAATGGCATAGATAAAGGTGGCCAAGTCGCGACGCGCCGTGACCTTGGGGTCTTTTTGGCGCAAGGATCCTGCAGCGGCGTTGCGCGGGTTGGCGAAGGGGTCGCGGCCCTCGGCATCGGCCTCTTCATTCAGACGCACAAAGCTGCCTTTGGGCATATAGACCTCGCCGCGTACCTCAATGGTGCGCTCGCGGTCGGCGCCCATGTGGGCGAGCGCCGGCTCGGACAGGTGCATGGGCACATCCTTGATGGTACGGACGTTGAGCGATACGTCCTCGCCCGTGGTGCCATCGCCACGTGTGGCCGCGCGCACAAAGGTGCCGTTTTGATAGGTAAGCGCCACGCCCAGACCGTCGATCTTAAGCTCGCAGGTATAGGTGACGCTGCCGGCACCGAGCGCATCCTCGGTGCGTTGGAGCCATGCGTCGAGCTCGTCCAGATCCATGGCATCGTCCATGGAATACATGCGCGCCATGTGCGTTACCGGCGTAAACTGCTCGCTCACGTAGCCGCCCACGCGCTGGGTATAGCTGTCGGGCGTCACCAGGTCAGGATAGGCCACCTCGATCTCCTGCAGCTCAACGAGCATTTTGTCAAAGGCGGCGTCCGTGATCTCGGGCGCATCGAGCATGTAGTAGCGATAGGCATGGTAGTCGAGCTCGTGGCGCAGCTCGGCCGCGCGCGTTGCCGCCTGGGCACGGACATCGGTCGGTGCGGTGGCTTCCGCGGTCGTGGGCGTTTCGGTATCGATGTCCACGCCGTCACCAAACAGGCTCGATTGCTCCATAGCGGCACTCCTTCGCTCGATTTCAAACGGATACTAGAGTACCACCGGTCGCAATGAGGCCGAATAGCGGTCTCGAACCGCACCGAATCGGCAGCCGCCAGACTGGGGTGGACAGTTAGTTCAGATACGTATAAATCCTAGAGCTGGATCAGGCACGAACACCCCTGTTTCAACTAATTTGGGCTCCCTGAGACCATGTAAACGTCCCGCTCTCCCTCCCAAACGCCCATTCAAGCCCCATCCCAATCAAAAATTGCTCAAAACGCATCCCAAGCTGCCCCAGATTTATACGTATCTGAACTAACTGTCCAGGCCATTCCGAACCAAGTCTCTTACCAGCCACAAGTGATCCGTTTTCCTCGTCCCCAAGGGATCATCGCGAAAAGAGGGGGCTGCCCCGCGTTGGCGGGACAGCCCCCTCTGGCTTCGATATGTGTGGAGTGGCTCGTTAGTAACCCTGACCGTAGCCCTGGCCCTGGCCCTGCTGGCCTAGCAGCTCCTCCAGGTACTGGCGCAGCTGTTCGTCGGTAATACCGCCGTTGCCGGTGTCGGTCGCGCTGTCGTCCTGCTGCTGGTTCTGCAGCTCCTCGTCGGAGCCCAGTTCAACCGTGACCTTCTTCTCTTCCTTGCCGCGCATGAGCGTGATCTCGACCTTCTCGCCCACCTCGTGGCTGCGCAGTGCGATGATCAGGCCATCGGCGCTCGTGATCTCGTCGTCGCCCAGCTTGGTGATGACATCGCCCTCCTGAATGCCGGCCTTGGCAGCAGGACCATCCTCAACGACGCTCGCCACATACGCGCCGCTATCGGTGCTCAGCTTGTTGGTGCGGGCGTTGAGCGCGTTGACGCTCGAAAGCGTAGCGCCCATGTACGGATGCACCGGCGTCTTGCCGTCGATGATCTGGTCGGCAATGTTCTTGGCATAGTTGACCGGAATGGCAAAGCCCACGCCCGAGCTGGAGCCCGAATAGCTCTCGATGAGCGAGTTGATACCCACAAGCTCACCATTGTCGTTGACGAGCGCGCCGCCGGAGTTGCCCGGGTTGATAGCGGCGTCGGTCTGAATCATGTTGGCATAGATGGTATTGCCGCTGGTAGAGCTCATGGCCGTGGAGCGATACAGCGCCGACACGATACCCGTGGAGACAGACTGCTCGTTGCCAAACGGCGAACCGATCGCCATGACCCACTCGCCCACGTTGAGCTTGGAGGAGTCGCCGATCTCGATCGGGGTGAGCTTGGAGGCATCGGCATCCTTGAGCTTGATGACGGCGAGGTCGCTCGAGGCATCGTTGCCCACGAACTCGGCCTCATAGGTGGTGCCGTCGTCCATGGTCACCACGTACTGGTCGTAACCATCGACCACGTGGTTGTTGGTGAGGATGTGGCCCTCGGTATCGAGCACCACGCCCGAACCGACGCTGCCCGAGCTATCCGACTCGTCGGCAGACTGCGAAAGCGAGCCATTCTGGCTACCGCTCGAAGTGGCGGCGATGGAAACGACGGAGGGCAGGGCCTTAGCAGAGACGGCCTCGGCCAGCGTGGTGTCCTCGGAGTCGATGGTGATCTTTTGCGTCGATGAACCCGAAGCACCCGCCGTCACGGCATTCTTACCGCCACCAATATCGAGCGTGCCACTCATAATGAGTGCGATGACCAGCAAGGCTCCGCAGGCACAACCGGCAAGCGCCGTAATAAAGATCGGCAGCTTTTTGGTCTTGGTCTTGACCACCGTGTGCTTGTTTACAACCTGCTGGCCGCCCAGCGGCTTGCCGGTCTGCGTGTCGTAGGCCTGCACGTAGGGAATGTTGTTGCCGTCGGCAGGCGTCGACTCCACCTGTACGCGCGGCTGCTGCTGAGTCTCGCCGGCGTTGCCCGCATCCTGGGGACGCTGGGGATCGTTCTCGTTCATGCTGCAATCCTTTCGTCAAATAACCAAAGGCCCGCCAAACATGTGGCGGGCCATCATTGTTCACGTTGAGTTGTACCCCAATATGTGGGCGAACGTGTATGAGAACGAAATCTTTTAGGAAGGTTTAAGTTCTGTTGCAGACCCGAAAGGGACCCCCACCTGTGGCAAAGCCACCACAAAGGCGCCTGTCCCCTTTGTGGTGGAAATCTAGTCCTTAAACAGATAGCCCACGCCGCGGACGGTGGTGATGTGTGCCGCGATCTGCGGGCCCACCTTGGAGCGGATGCGTCGGATATGCACGTCGACGGTACGCGTACCGCCGCAGTACTCAAAGCCCCACACGCGGTGCAGCAGCACCTCGCGGCTGTAGGCGCGGTTGGGGTGCGTGGCCAAAAAGCTCAGCAGCGAGTACTCCATCAGCGTCAGGTCGATGGGCTCGTTATCGAGCGTCACCTGGTAGGTAGCCAGGTTGATCTCGAGGTTATCGATGTTGAGTACATCGTCGGCGGTGACGGTCTCCTCCTCGCCCATCAGGCGCTGCGCACGAGCCTTGAGCTCGTTGGGCGTCGCCGTGGGGCATACAAAGTCGGCATGTGCGTGATTGGGCAGGCGCAGGGTGCCAAGGGCCTCGTCGTCGACGATCACCAACATGGGAACGCCACCGCGGTCGTCAAGCCACTTGGCAATCTGATCGATGCGGTCGCTGCGGATGCCATCAGAATCGAGGATCAGCAGGTCAAAGTCGTGCGCCGCAGTCGGCGAATCGGGGGTGGCCAGGCTCACCTCGACACCCAGGGTGGTCGTCAAGCTGCGGGCAAACTCGTGGAAGCGCGTCGTGCGCGCCATGAACAGGGCACTCTTTTCGGACATATCGGCCTCCATAAAAATGAGCTCAATCGTACTGGGACAAGCCAGCGCGATTAGGAGTTCGCCAGGTAGTGCTTGATCTCCCATTCGGTGATCGTGGATTCGAACTTATGCCACTCGTCGCGCTTCTTTTTGAGGAAGAAGCTATGGATGTGCTCGCCGAGGGCATCCTTCATAAACTGCGAGTCCTCAAAGACGTCGAGTGCCTCTTTAAGCGAGCGCGGCAGCGGCGTATAACCGGCCTCGAGCATCTGGCGGTCGTTGAGCTTGAGCGTCTCGGCCGTGGCCTCGGGCGGGAGCTCCAGCTTGCGCTCAATGCCGTCGAGACCAGCCGCCAGCGTGACGGCGTTGACCAGATACGGGTTGGCCATGGGATCGGGGCTACGAAGCTCGATGCGCGTGGACAGCTGCTTGCCGGGCTTGTAGACCGGGATGCGAACCATGCTTGCGCGGTTGCGCAAGCCCCACGTGGCGTACTGCGGCACGGAGTCGCCGCCCGTGGTGATGCGCTTGTACGAGTTGACGGTGGGGTTGGTGATGGCGCTGATCTCGCGCGCGTGCGCCAGGATGCCGGCCATGTAATGCTTGGCAATATCGGAGAGGTGGTACTTCTCGTCGGCCTCGCCCCAAAAGACGTTGTTGCCGTCGTGGTCGAACAGCGACTGATGCAAAAACATGGCGCTGCCGTCCTCGCCCGCCAACGGCTTGGGCATAAAGGAGGCGTGGCAGCCGCTCTCGTAAGCCTGCTGCTTAATGATGAGCTTGGCCGTGGTGATGGCGTCAGACATGCTCAGGGCCTCGGCGTGGCGCAGGCTCATGCCGTGCTGTGAGCGACCGGCGGCGTGGAAGGTGTACTCCACGGGCACGGACATCTTCTCGAGCGTAAGGACCGTGTTGCGGCGCAGATCGCGAGCGGCATCGCTCACCGAAAGATCGAAGTAGCCCACGTTGTCGAGCGGCTCGGGGGTGTGCTCGTCGGGGAAGTAGTAATACTCCAGCTCGGCACCCACGTTGAGCAGATAGCCAGTCTTCTCGGCCTTGTGAAACATGCGGCGCAGGGCATCGCGCGGATCGCCGGCGAAGGGCTTGCGGTCGGGGGTGCACACATCGCAGAACACGCGGGCAACGCCGTTATGGCTCGGACGCCACGGCAGGATCTGGAAGGTCGAAGCATCAGGGAACGCCAGCATGTCGGCTTCCTCGGGCGTGGCAAAGCCCTCGATGGCCGAGCCGTCAAAGCCAATGCCCTCCTCAAAAGCGACCTCGAGGTCCTCGGGGCTGATGGCAAAGTTCTTGAGGCGGCCGAGAATGTCGACAAACCACAGACGCACAAAGCGGATGTCACGCTGCTCTACGGAGCGGAGTACGTAATCGATGTTCTGCTGGTTCATGTCGCTCCCCTTTCTTTCGGGCGGGTTTCGACTGGTCTATACCGCAGATACTATCGCAGAAAAATGTTTCCGCAGGGTTAAAGCGTATCAAGCGCTCAAAAAACGTGTGCGAACAGGCCGTTGCGAACGAGGGGCTAGCGTGAGGTCGAGGCACGGTGTTCGATGTGACCGGGAATCTCGATACGTTTGGGGGCGAGCCTTGCGGCATCGCCCACCGTGGTGGTGACCACATCGATGCGCTCGGACAAACGCTCGACTACGCGCTCGGCAATGGTGAGGGTGTCCTGCGCGGCCGTGGTCACACCGCCAAAGAGCACATGGTTCCAGGGGTAATCGTCAAACGTCGCGATCTTGAGACCCGCCGGCAGCGAGGGGCCAAGCTGCGCCAGCGCCTCGGTCAGACGCAAAAAGACCAAGCCGTTGACGGCAATAAGGCCGAGTTTTTTGCCTGCGTTGCCGCGAATAGTCTCGTCCAGGCGGCCGACGCCCGTGGCGCCGCCGTCGGCCAGGGTGACGACCTCGCCCGCAAGGTCGCGGCGCGAGAGCTCGTCGGCAAAGGCCTCGGCGCGCTCGCGACGCACGGGGCTGTCGTCGCTTGCCTCGGTAAGTAGGCACAGGCGCTCGCTGCCCGCAGCAGCCAAGGCGTCTACCAGGCCGGCGACCAACTCGCGGTTGTTAGAGGTCACCAGATCGATGCCGCCATTGGCAACATCGCGGTCGAGCAGAACGACAGGCAGGCGCCCCGCGGCCGCGGCGATCGCTTTGTCGTTGCCACCACAGGTGTTGACGATCAGGCCGTCCACGCCGGCATCGATAAGTCTGGTGAGCGACTCTGCCTCCTTGGCGGGGTCGTTGCCGCTAATGGCCGTCATGAGCGAGCTGCCGCGCGCGGCGGCGCTGGCGGAAAGCCCTTCGAGCATGGCGCTCGAGAACGGGTTGCCAATGTCGGCCAGAATCACGCCGATGAGGTTGGTGCGTGAGCTGCGTAGATTGCGTGCGGCGGCACGTGGGCGATAGCCAGTGCGCTCGATAACCGCCGCGATGCGAGCACGGGTTTCCTCGGTCATCTGCCCGGGGCGGTTATTGAGATAGCGCGAAACCGTGGCCGGGCTCACGCCCGCCTCGGCGGCAATGTCTTTGATTCTCATCTGCGCCATAGCGCACCCCGTTTCCCATGTGTCGGCAATCTTAGCCATTTAAGCATTTTTTAAAAATCTCGCTTGCAATACGTTGTAGGTGAGTATATTACAACTCGAAACGAAACCGATTTCGTAAACCGATTTCGGTAAGCGTTGGCACGGAGGTGCAAAGATGCACCCTACCGTCTTGGCACCTCCGTGCCAACGCCATATCAAAGGTGTACGCACAGTCAAGAAGGAGCTACGCGACCATGGGTAAAACGGTTCTTACCTTCGGCGAGATCATGATGAGGCTCTCGCCCAAAGATCACCTGCGTATTGAGCAGGCCACCGAGTTCGACGTCCGCTACGGCGGCGCCGAGGCAAACACCGCGCTTTCCCTGTCCTACCAGGGCGATAAGGCCGCTTACGTTTCCGTCGTTCCGGCCAACCGCCTGGGCGAGTGCGCTCTGCGCTCGCTGAAGGTCTACGACGTCGACACCACGCGCGTCGTGCGTCAGGGCGACCGTCTTGGCTCCTATGTGTTTGAGGTCGGCGCCTCGCAGCGCGGCAACGGCTGCGTCTACGACCGCAAGTACTCGGCCATCAACATGGCCAAGCGCGACGTCTTTGACTGGGACGAAATCCTCAAGGGCATCGACGTCTTCTATTTCTCTGGCGTGACGCCCGCCGTCTCCGACGAGATGGCCGCCGCCTGCAAGGACGCTCTCACCGCCTGCCGCGCCAAGGGCATCACCACCGTGTGCGACGTTAACTACCGCGGCAAGATGTGGTCGCCCGAGAAGTCGCAGGCAACCATGAAGGAGCTTCTGCCGCTCGTCGACATCTGCATCGCCAACGACGAGGACGCACCTGCCGGCCTCGGCATGACCTGCGTCTCCGGCTCCCTTGCCCACGGCATCGAGGAGCGCGACACCTACGTCGAGATGGCCCGTCAGATCTGCGCTGAGTACGGCTGCAAGAAGGTCGCCTCGGTCGTCCGCAACATCTCCTGCGTCGAGCGCTCCATCTGGATGGGCATGCTCTATGACGCCGAGAGCGGCGAGCACTGGTTCTCCCCTGCTCACGACGTGCACGTGCTCGAGGGCGTTGCCGCCGGCGACGCTTTCAACGCCGGCCTCGTCCATGCCCTCATCAACGACTTCGACCCGCAGGACGCCGTCAACTACGCCATTGCGGCCTCGATTCTCAAGCTCACCATCAAGGGCGATTCCAACCTGGTGACCGCCGACGAGATCGCCGCCGTGGCCAACGCCGCCGACGGTGGCACCCGCGTCGCCCGTTAATTCGTTCCCCATTCCGCGGGTTGCAGTTTCCCATACCCATACCCCTGCAGCCCGCTCCCCGCTTTCCCCGGCCAGGTAGAACCACTTAGTCCCATTCCGGCTCCGCCTGGCATTTCCTTCACGACTGGCCTCGTAGCCGGTTCCGAAATTGCTTGTGACCCAAGCAGTACCTCCGATAACCAATCCGGAACCGGCCCATGGCCAATCTTCTTTAGCAATTACGCGCACTCGCGCGCCGCACATCGAAAGGAACATCATGTTCAATCAGTTCTACACCACGCTTGAGTCCCTGGGCATCGTGCCGGTCGTCGTGCTCGACAAGGTCGAGGACGCCGCTCCGCTCGCCCACGCCCTGATGGCCGCCGGCATGAAGTCCGCCGAGGTCACCTTCCGCACCGCTTGCGCTGCCGAGTGCATCGCCGCTATGGCCGAGGCCGAGCCCGAGATGTGCGTGGGCGCCGGCACCGTCCTGACTGTCGAGCAGGTTGAGCAGGCCCGTGCCGCCGGTGCCAAGTTCATCGTCTCCCCGGGTTACAACGAGGACGTCGTCAAGCACTGCATCGATATCGACCTGCCTGTGCTGCCCGGTACCGTGACCCCCTCCGAGGTCACCGCTGCCGTCAACCTGGGCCTCAAGGTCACCAAGTTCTTCCCGGCAGCCCAGTACGGCGGCCTCAACACCATCAAGGCCCTCGCCGCTCCGTTTGTCGGTCACCGCTTTATGCCCACCGGCGGCGTGAGCACCGCTAACGTCGAGGAGTACCTGAGCTCCTCCGCCATCATCGCCTGCGGCGGCACCTGGATGGTCAAGCCGGCCCTGTTCGCCGACGGCGACTTCTCCAAGGTCGAGCAGATCGCTCGCGAGGCCATGGACGTCGTCAAGAAGGTCCGCGCCTAATCCAGCTCTCTATCGTGGAGGGCGCGACCTAGACCGCGCCCTCTTTTTTGAAGCGGCTCGGAAGCGTGCCGTTTCCGTCACGGACAAGAACCGAAACCGTCTTGTATGCTGATAGAACGTGACGGAAGCGACACGCCCCCGAGCCGCTTTTTCTTCGGCTAAATCTTTGCCCTAACATAATCCAGAGCGCCAAAACAAACGCGGTGCCGTCTGGAGGAATCGACCCCTTGCTTCCGGTCTGTTCCTCCAAACGGCACCGTATTTATGTGCCTCGGTCACGCCCCAACGTAGTTGCGGTGAAATAGGGACTGTTTGCGCCGCCTGGGCCGCAAGACAATCCCTATTTCACCGCAACGTATGAGGGGATAGATTAGATGGACGGGTCTTTGGGCAGCTCGAAGTAATCGGGATGCAAGGCGATGACCGGGCCCTGCTCTTCTGGCATTAGATGCAGATGCGTCTGCGCCAGATAGCTCGCCGTATCGGTGTCGCCCTCTTTAATGGCCTCGAGGATTCGGCGGTGTTGCCGACGAATCGGCTCCCAGTCCAGATCCTGCGACACCGCACGCAACCAGTTATATCGCTCAAAATGCGTGTTGATGCTCTTCATCCAATCCCACAGCATGTGGCGACCGGCAATCTCAAAGCACGTCTCGTGGAACAGGTTGTCCAGGTCAAAGAAGCGACGCGTCTCGCTGTGGTCGAGCGACTCGGACTCGGCGAGAATCTGCTCAAGCTGGCGCTTTTGCTCGGGCGTGGCGGCCGAACAGCATTTGATCAGCACACTTCTCTCGAGCTTCTCGCGCAAAAAGCAGGCGTTCTCGGCACGCTCCATGCTAATTTTTGAGACATAGGTGCCGCTCTTGGGACGCGTTTCCACCAGCTCTTGCTCGCGCAGGCGCACAAAGGACTCGCGGATGGGCGTACGCCCGATCCCCGTCTCCTTTTCCAGACCAATCGCCGAAAGGCGCGTGCCGGGCTTGAGCTCGGCATAGATGATCTTGGAGCGCAATGCGTTGTATGCCTGATCTTGCAGACTCTGATAATGCTGGTGCTGTTCCATAAAGCCCTCGGATAAGTCCTCGGTTAGTCGAATACCAACACGTAATACTATCGCAACGCCGCCCCCCATAAGTTGCGGTGAAATACGGACTATTGGAGCCAGCTAAGCCGCTAAACAGTCCGTATTTCACCGCAACTTATAGGGGACGAAGTTTTACAGGTTGTCGATGATTGCCTGGGCGATTTCGTCGTACTGAGCCGGCTCGAGCGTGACGCGACCGGGGTTCATGGCAAACACGTCGCCAAACTCAAACGGGTCGCTCTTGTACTTGGGGACGATATGCACATGCAGGTGATGCATGGTGTCGCCGTAGGCACCAAAGTTGATCTTGTCGGGGTTGAACGCCTTGTGCAGCGCGGCGGCGACGTGGCGGACATCGGCCATAAAGGCGGCAGCGTCCTCCTCGGACATGCAGGAAATGTCATCGACGTGCTGCTTGGAGGCCACGATCACGCGGCCCTTGTGGCTCTGCTCCTTAAACAAGATGAGCTTGCTGGCGGGCAGGTCGAGCATGGGGATGCCAAAGGCATCGACGAGCGTGTTGTCGGTCCCGCACATGCAGTACGAGCAATCGGTGTGCTGTTCCATGGTGATCCTTTCGATCCGGGTGAAGGCGTTCGCCGCAATGCGACCGGCGGGCGCGACCAAGCTGCCCGGCAATCTACGACGAACGTACAATGCACTCTCTAACCGTTGCGAAATCGGTTTCGAGTATGTCCTTGTCATAATACAGCCAACGAGTTGTTGCGATTAGGTGAACGTTCACCTTTTTATTATTTTTCTCTTTGCAAATAGAATCCCGTGCGTATACTAAGGCTCAAACGAAACCGATTTCGTTAAGCGTGGGCAATAGGATGCTAAGACGCACCCTACCATCTTGGCATCCTATTGCCCACGCTATGTCATTTGCTTTCCTCCCGTCTCGTTGGCCCTTCAGTCCCATTCCGGCACAGCGAGACATTTCCTAGACGACTGACCGTGGGGCCGGCTTTTCTGCTTTTACAGCAGTGCCTCCGATAACCCTCTTTTGCCGGCCCAGGTCAGCCTTTTCTTCACAACCGAAAGGACGGGTAGCAGCATGCGACCGCTCATCATTATGAATGGCGAGAAGATCGATTGGTGCCATACCGTCATCAGGATGTTGATGTATTTAGCAGGCGTCGCGACGCTCGCCCTCGGCATGAGCATCCAGACTGCGTCGGGCCTAGGCGTGGCAGCGCTTACCTGTTTTGCCACGACGCTGTCCATGCTCACCGGCAAGACGCTCGGCTTTTGGATTACCGCGACCTATGTCGCCTACATTGCCGCACAGGCAGCCATCTTGCGCCGCGAGTTTCAGCCGCGCATTTTGCTCGAGCTCTTTTTCTCAACGCTGATCGGCGGCTTTACCGATTTCTTTATGAACGTTAACCCTCTGCACCCCACCGCGCTGCCGGCACAGGTCGTAACCATGCTGCTCTCGCTTGCCATCACCGCGTTTGGCGTAAGCCTCGTCGTCAATATGGGCGTCGTTCCCAACGCACCCGACGGCTTGGTACAGGTCATTGCCGAAAAGCTCAAATGCCGCTTTGGCGATGTGAAGGTCGTATTCGATTGCTCGCACGTCGCCGCCTCGCTCGCGCTGTCGCTGGTCTTTATGCACAACCTGGGCGGCTTTGGCGTCACGACCGCCATCTCGGCACTGTTCCTGGGCCATGTCATCAACGTCGCCAATAAGCTCTTCGCCCAGCGCTTTATCCGCGTGGCCTTTGGAAAATAGCGCCACCGCAAGAACTCGCGAGCAGCGCTATACGTTGCTATATCTCACTATACTTTGCTATATCTTGCTATATGTTGCTATACTTTGCTATATCTTGCTATATCTTGAGCAAAGGTGGCTCGCATGCAAACAAACCCTTTTAAGCCCACAGCAGGCAAAACACCTCCCACGATTATCGGCCGCGAAGATGTCCTCGAGGAATTCAATGAAGGCCTCGTCAACGGGCCTGGCGCCCCGGGACGCCTTATGCGCATAGCCGGCGTCCGCGGAACGGGCAAGACGGTCCTCCTTGACGAGTGCTCACGTTTGGCGCAAAGCCATGGCTGGACGGTCATAAAAGAAGTCGCAACCGAAGGACTTTGTCAGCGCATTCTCGAGCAGCTGCAGCCCAAATTCCAGGCCAAACACGCCAGATTTGAGCCAAGCGTAGCTGGCATATCCATCGGCAGCATAGACATTGAGCGAATCGGCCCATCGCTGCGTGACGCCATGAGGCAGGCAATATCAAAGAACGGCAATGGTCTGCTCATCACCCTCGATGAGGTCCAAGACGCAGAGCTCGAAGAGGTCCGAACGCTCTCCATTGCGATTCAGCAGGTTATCGGCGAAGACCTTGATATCGCCTTTGTTTTTGCGGGGCTGCCTTCGATGATAGAAAGCGTCATCAACGGAAAGACACTTACGTTTTTGCGCCGTGCCCTCCCCTTTGATCTGAAGGCTGTGGCAGTAACCGAAGTGTCGTACTCCCTCGAAGAAACCATTGAAGCGTCTGGCATGGAGCTGCAACCAGGTATTGCCGGCCAACTTGCCGAGGCAACGCAAGGCTACCCCTTTATGATTCAGCTCGTTGGATATTACGCATGGCAACTGGCACGACGCGCCCATACAACTGTAATTGGAGAGGAAGAGGCAAAGCGAGGCATCGCAACAGCACGCGAACGCTTCTGCGCAATGGTGATTGAGCCCGCGCTGCAGCGCATTCCGCCCACGTGCATCGCTTATCTGCTGAGCATGGCGTCCTTAGGGCAGACGAGCTCGACCAGCATGGTTGCCGATGACTTAAACAAGACACCTCAACAGGTAAGTTCCATCCGCAGTCGTCTGCTGAGAGAGTCGATCATTGAGGCGCCCTCGTACGGCAAGGTCTCATTTGCCATCCCCTACATGCGCGACTACCTCAACGAACACAAAGCCGAACTGGAGGCTGAACTGTAGAGGCGCCAATATCCCAGAGGACAGCAGGCCCCAAGCCGGTGTAGGCTTGGGGCCTGTTTTGTAGCTTTGCTCTTTTGAGCTATGCGCGCTCGTATTTCGTGGCGCGTCCTGTCCCCCGCCTTACGATCGAGTTTCGGTTGAGCAAAGATTCAAGCGCCGTCAACGTGCGCGTGCGGCTCAATCCTGTCTGTTGCTCAATCTCGCCCCGCGACAGTATTCGTCCGCCTGACAAAGCCTTGAGAACCTGGACCTCTTCCTCAGACCCTTCAAAGGCATCGATAACGGGCAATGTGACGGCCACCATGCCGCCGCGAACATCAAATACCGGCTGGCTCAAAGAATCTCGATACGCACGCCTGATTCGCGCGATTCCCGTACCAAATTTCTCGATGTAATCCAGCTTTAGAAAGACCTCGGCGACAATTGGGTTTCTGAGCACGGATATCTGCCCATACAGGTATTGTTCCGTCGTCAAACCGGCGGGCAGCGGTCCGGGTGAAGTCACAACGACGCGATCGTCGTACAGGGCAATTTGAACGTTCGCCCGAACGTCCCACGTCCGATGCACCAAAGCATTTGCGACAGCTTCGCGGAACGCCTCAAGGGGAATTCGATCGGTTTGGACGCGTTCCATCCCCTCGATACGCTCATAACGGTAGTAGCGTACAAACATGGCCACCGCCCTGTCCACCTGCTCAATTGCGGATAGACCTGTCGCCGTCTCGCGATCCAAGATCACATCCTCGGTATCACCAAAACGGACGCAGTCGATGCCCGGAAAATCATTCTTATCCGCCAAAATCGCCGCGGCATTGGTATAGCCATCCTTGCCGAGCAAGCGAAGCGTACGCATGATATCCGGCGTTAGTTCGGAAATGCCGAGGTGTTCAACGCACTTATGCTCAAGCGTGTGAAAACTCAAGTCCTGGCGAGCCGACGCGAGCGCGTCAAACGTTACGTTGCTGCCTTCGAGCGTCAGTCTGCCATACTCAAACCGGTCGACCTCCACCGTCGCCGAATCGTTTCGTCTGTAGGCCTTTCCCTTGCTTCGATAGGGTTTGTCCCGGCCCTCATAAACCGTAAGGATTACGGTCCCGTGTTTCTCATCGGGCTCTAGCGAGTAACGAGGCGCGGGGTCCAAACTGTCATTAATCATATTTTCGATGCGCAGACATTCAGCGACCGGATCTGCGAGACCGACAGCAATGCCCTCGTCATTAACGCCAAACTCGATCTTGCCCGTCCCGTAGTTTGCATAGGCACTCACCGTTTTAAGAAAGGTCGGCGTAACGCTTTCCTTGTATTCGACTGTAGGGCTCTCTCTAACAACCATATGCATAACCCCTCGTTTCGTACTATTCATGACCGTATTATAAGACGAAAAGTGTTTGCGTACGAATTTTAGCCAGACGCAAACGGTTTTCGTCTTGATTTACGTCCGGAATTAAGACGCAAATTGCGCTTTCGTACGGTTTTGCGCCAGACGCAACACGCTTTCGTCCGGCAATACGCCTGCAATTCAGACAAAAAGAGCCCCGAGCTCGTATTGAACTCGGGGCTCTTTGTGCCACGTATCCATGAGAGGAGAATTCGATGCGTAAGGGCGCTACTCCATGTAGCCACCCTGGATCGCGGAAACGGCGTGCTCGGTAAAGAACTTGAGCGTGCCGGAGGTGTAGCGGTTAGCCTTGGGCTTCCAAGCAGCGCGACGCTCGGCCAGGACGGCATCGACCTCGGCCGGCTCCATCTCCTTACCGGCGATTCCCACGATGGACAGCGTGCGCTCGGGGATATTGATCTGGATCAGGTCGCCCTCCTCGATCAGGGCGATCGGTCCGCCCACGGCAGCCTCGGGCGAAACGTGACCGATAGCCGGGCCCTTGGAGGCGCCGGAGAAGCGGCCGTCGGTGATCAGGGCAATGCTGGCGCCCAGCTCGGGATCGCTGGCGATGGCCTCGGTGGTGTAGAACATCTCGGGCATGCCGGAACCCTTGGGGCCCTCGTAGCGGATGATGACGGCGTCGCCGGGCTTGACCTCGTGCGTCAGGACGGCGTGGATGGCGTCCTCCTCGCAGTCGAACGGGCGCGCCTTGAGCGTAGCCTGGAACATCTCGCGCGGAACAACGGTGTGCTTAACGACAGCGCCCTCGGGAGCAAGGTTGCCGTGCAGGATGGCGATGGAGCCGTCGGTGCCGAAGGCCTGGTCAAACGGACGGATGATGTCCTCGCGCTTGAGGTTCCACTTCTCCAGGTAGCGGCCGCACTTCTCGTAATAACCGCGTGCCTTGAGATCCTCGAGGTTCTCGCCGAGGGTCTTGCCCGTGACGGTCATAACGTCGAGGTGGAGCATCGACTTGATCTCTTCCATGATGCGCGGCACGCCACCCGCATAGTAGAAGAACTGCGCCGGCCACTCACCTGCGGGACGAACGTTGAGCAGGTAATGGGCGCCGCGATGCAGGCGATCGAAGTCGTCGGCAGACATCTCGATGCCAAACTCACGGGCGATCGCGGGGATGTGCAGCAGCGAGTTGGTGGAACCGGAAATGGCGCCGTGGACCATGATAAGGTTCTCGAAGGACTCCTTGGTCACGATATCGCGCGGGCACAGGCCCATGCGGGCGAGGCGCACCGCTTGCCGGCCCGACTCGCGCGCGAACTCACGCAGGTCGGGGCTCGTGGCGGGTAGGAGCGCCGCGCCCGGGAGCGCAAGGCCGAGCGCCTCGGCCGTTACCTGCATCGTGCTCGCGGTACCCATGAAGGAGCAGGCGCCGCAGCTGGGACAGGCGTTCTGTTGTGCCCAGAGCAGACGGTCGTGCGAGATCTCGCCGCGCTCGTATTGGGCGGAGTACATACCGAGCTGCTCAAGGGTGAGCAGGTTCTTGCCGCATGCGTGGTCGCCGCCTGGGGCGTCGTCGAAGGCGTCCATCACGCCGCCGGTCACCACCACCGAAGGGATGTTCAGGCGACCCACGGCCATGAGATGCGCGGGCATGCCCTTGTCGCAGCTGGCCACGAACACGCCGGCGTCGAAGGGCGTCGCATTCGTGTGGATCTCGATCATGTCGGCGATGTAGTCGCGGCTGGCAAGCGAGTAGTTGATGCCGTCGTGCCCCTGTGCCTCACCGTCGCAGATGTCCGTGGTGAAGTACCTCGCGCCGTGGCCACCCTCCTCGGCGACGCCGGCGCGGGCCTCCTCCACGAGCTCGAACAGGCCCGCGGACCCCGGATGCGAGTCACCGAACGTCGATTCGATGATGACCTGCGGCTTTGACAGGTCCTCGGGTTTCCACCCGCTGCCGATGCGCAACGGGTCGAGCTCGGGCGAGAGCTTGCGGTATTTCTGGCTGCGCAGCGGATGATCGGCGGAATTGTTCGCGGTGTTCATCATGTACTCCAAATTCATCAGATGAATTAACTGATGGAGAAAGTATAGGACGAGCACAGCGTTACGGCAATTCTCATGTAGATCAATATCAGCGCACGATTGAAACGGGTACAAGTTCCGAAATCGCGAAACAGGTACCGCAAATTACATCAGACCTTTAATCGTCCATGTACTGGCACCTATGATGCAAGCCGTGCTGCGCACCCCGTGCGCGCAGCGGGCCAACGGATCCGGCCAGACACCACGACAACGAGAGGAAACACCATGAAAGAAAAGGCAATGGGGGCGATGCAGGCCTTCTCCAAGGCGATGTTCATCCCTGTCCTCATCCTGCCGATCGCCGGTCTCTTGATCGCATTCGGCAACATCTTCACCAACGCCCAACTCCTGCAAACATTCCCGTTCATGAACAACCCCGTCACCACGGGCTTCGGCACGATCCTCTCGGGGTCGCTCGTCTCGATCCTGAACAACCTCGGCCTCATCTTCTGCGTGGGCATCGCCGTGGGACTCGCCCGTAAGAAGAAGGCTGAGTCGGGCTTCAACGCGGTCCTGGCGTTCCTCGTGTTCATCAATGCCATGAACAAGTTCATGGCGCTGCAGGGTATGCTCGTCGACCCCACTGCCCTTCAGGGCTCCGGCCAGACGAACGTCCTCGGCATCCAGGTCCTCGACATGGGTGTCTTTCTGGGCATCATCCTCGGCCTCATCGTCGCGGCCGTGCACAACCGCTTCATCGACACCGAATTCGACAACGCGTTCTCCATCTACGGCGGCCCGCGCTTCGTCTTCATCGTCTCGATCCCCACAGTCATCATCCTCGCCGTTATCCTGACCTTTGTGTGGCCGGTCATCCAGGGCGGCATCGACAGCCTTGGCTTCTTCATCAACCAGGCGGGCAACTTCGGCATCTTCCTCTATGGCATGCTCGATCGCCTGCTCATTCCCACCGGCCTACACCACCTCGTGTACACGCCGTTCCTCTACACCAAGCTCGGCGGCACCGCCGAGGTCGCCGGCCAGGTCTACGAGGGCGCTCGCAACATCTACTACGCGCAGATCGCCGACCCCGCGACCCAGGTCCTCTCCGCATCCGTGGTGTGGGACGCCCGCGGCCTCTCCAAGATGTTCGGCCTGATCGGCGCCTGCCTTGCCATGTACCACACCGCCAAGCCCGAGAACAAGGGCAAGGTCAAGGCCATCCTCATCCCCGCCGCCTTCTGCTCGTTCATCGCAGGCGTCACCGAGCCGATCGAGTTCTCGTTCCTGTTCGTCGCGCCGATCCTGTTCGTGGTGCACGCCTGTCTCTCCGGCCTCGGCATGGTCGCCTTCAACGTGCTCGGCTGCCGTGCGATCGGACCGAACGGCTTCATCGACTTTCTGCTCTATAACCTCCCGTTGGGCATCGGCAAGACGCACTGGCCCATCTACATCGCCATCGGCATCGCCGAGTTCATCGTCTACTACCTTGTGTTCCGCGTGCTCATCACCAAGCTCAACCTCAAGACGGTCGGTCGCGAGGACGATGGCGACGAGGTCAAGCTCCACAGCAAGACCGAGTACAAGGCCAAGGTCGCCGGCGAGGGCGCCGCGGCGGGCGAAATCTCCGCTGCCAGCAGCGAGTCCGGTGTGAACGCCGCCCTCATCGTGGAAGCACTCGGCGGCGCCGAGAACATCCAGAAGGTCGATAACTGCTACACCCGCCTGCGCCTGATCCTGAAGGACACCGACAAGGTCCAGGAAGAGACGCTCAAGAGCGACACCGGCGCCGTGGCCGTGATCAAGAAGGGCGAGAACGTCCAGGTGGTTTACGGTCCCCAGGTGCGCCAGGTCCGCGCCGCCGTGGACGAGCACCTCGGTCTCGACGACGAGGAGTAGCCCTTTCCCCTTGCGGGCCGGCGCATCCCCACCGCCGGCCCCCCTTGAACACCATCCCCGCCCATCCGCGGCGTGACTCATCCCTCAAGCAACACCATCCACCCCGATTTCGCCTCTATCCAATCCACTCTGCAAGCCATTGGAGGAACCACCATGACCGAAGGCAAGAAATTCAACATCGTCATCGCCGGCGGCGGCAGCACCTACACGCCGGGCATCGTGAAGATGATGCTCGAGCACCAGGACAGCTTCCCGCTGAGCTCCATCACCCTCTACGACAATGATGGCGAGCGCCAGGCCGTCCTCGGCGAGGCCCTCGCCATCGTGATGCGCGAGGACGCTCCTAACGTCGCGTTCTCCTACACGACCGACCCCGGAGAGGCCTTCACAAACAAGGACTTTTGCATGGCTCACATCCGCGTGGGCAAGTACGAGATGCGCAAGCTCGACGAGCGCATTCCGCTGAAGTACGGCGTGCTCGGCCAGGAGACCTGCGGCCCCGGCGGCATTGCCTACGGCATGCGCTCCATCACCGGTATGCTCGAGATCATCGACTACATGGAGCGCTACTCCCCCGAGTGCTGGATGCTCAACTACTCCACCCCCGCCGCGATCGTGGCCGAGGCCTGCCGCGTGCTGCGCCCCACCTCGCGCGTGATCAACATCTGCGACATGCCCGTAGGTACGCGTCGCCGCATGGCCTACATCGTGGGCAAGGACTACGATGACCTCGACGTACGCTACTTCGGCCTCAACCACTTTGGCTGGTGGACCTCGGTGAAAGACGTCCGCACCGGCGAGGACTACATGCCGCGCCTGCTCGAGTACGTGGGCGAGAACGGTTACCTCACCCAGAAGGCGATCGACACGCAGCACATGGACGCCAGCTGGATCGCCACGCACAAGAAGGCGGCCGACTTGCTGAAGCTCGACCCGCAGTTCCTGCCCAACACGTACCTCAAGTACTATCTCTACCCGGACTACGTGGTCGAGCACTCCGACCCCGACCACACGCGCGCCGACGAGGTCATCGAGGGGCGCGAGAAGGAGGTCTTCGGGGCAGCGCGCGAAATCGTGCGCAAGGGCACGGCGACCGGTGGCGAGTTCACGGTCGACAACCATGCGTCGTTCATCGTGTCGCTGGCGCGCGCCATCGCGTACAACACGCACGAGATCATGCTCTGCATCGTCGAGAACAACGGGGCGATCGCGAACTTCGACGACGACGCCATGGTCGAGGTCCCCTGCGTCGTGGGTATGAACGGCCCCGAGGCCATGTGCCAGGGCAAGATCCCCACGTTCGAGCGTGGCATGATGCAGGAGCAGGTCGCGGTTGAGAAGCTCGTGGTCGAGGCGTACACCGAGGGAAGCTATCTCAAACTATGGCAGGCGCTCACTCTCTCCAAGACCGTCCCCTCCGCGGGCGTGGCGAAGCTGATCCTCGACGACCTCATCGAGGCGAACAAGGCGTACTGGCCGGAGCTCAAGTAAACCCTGCGCCGCGAGGCCCGCGCGGGGCGGCAACGGAGGTCCCGCCGCGAGCCCCGAAGCGCTCGCGGCGGCGAGGCTGAACAGGGCCTTGCGTCGGCGCAAGCACATGGACCGGGCGAGCCGGCATTCCAAAGCGATCTCATCTGCAACGCAGGGGGTCGCTTTTCTATATCGATAAGACCACATTTCCATGCACATGCCCTACAATGCCCTATAGGTAATCACGAGCGCGCGATGCGGAGGCCCGACGTGCCACGAGAAATCGACCTGTCGAAGATCATCGGCGACCGCCGTCTTTCCGATGCCGAGCGGGCGGTGCTCCAGTTCGTCGCGGCCCATCTGGCGGAGGCCCGGACCCTCGGCGTGCGCGAGATCGCGCGCCGGTGCTTCACGTCCCCCTCGACCGTCATGAGGCTCACGCGCAAGCTCGGATACAATGGGTTCGTGGACATGTGCTATCGGCTGCAGGCGGAATATACGGGGTGTCCACCGTCCGTCGTCAAGCCGAACGGGGCCGCCAGCAACCTGGACTCACGGGCGCCGGATCTCGCCCCATCGCCGGCGGGCGGGGCGGCGCTGCCCGATGTTGCCCGGGTACTGCGCCACTCCATCGGCTTCGTTCACATCTACGGATGCGGGTTCTCATCCCTTACCGCCGCGTACCTGTCCAAGAAGCTGCTCGGTCTCGGCGTGCGGGCGCTGCATTCGTCCGCGGATGACTCGATCGCCATCTTCGAGAACAATCTCGACCGGACCGATGCGCTCATCGTGTTCTCGCGATCCGGACGCACGCCGCGCGTGCTCGACCGCGTAAAGATCGCCGGCGAGGAGGGAATATGCACCGTCGCGTTCACCGGAGACCGCCCGAGCCCTCTGCGGGACGCTTGCGACTTCCCCATCCTTGTCGCGGACGAGCAGGCGCTCGATGACCGTAACACCGACTTCACGCTGTATTTCGCCCGATGCATCGCGCTGATCGAGTATCTGATGGACGAATACCAGCGCCTCTCGTTCTCCTAGAGTAGGATGAGGGAATGCGGGCCGTCACCCCCGCGCTGATCGGCTCCCGAGAAAGGACCGCCATGGCCACAAGCCCCGATAAGAGCCTGCCCGAACGGTTCGCCGACGAGATCTCGGCCTACATCATCGACAACAAGCTCGGCGCGGGCGACCGGCTCCCCAACGAGTCGTCACTCGTCGAGATGACAGGCGCCGGCCGAAGCACCGTGCGCGAGGCCATGAAACTGCTGCAGTCGCGCAATATCGTGCGCATTAAGCAGGGCTCGGGCACCTATGTGGCGTCGAACCCCGGCGTTGCCGACGACCCGCTGGGCTTTACCTTTATCGATGACAAGCAGCGCCTGGCGCGCGACCTGCTCGAGGTGCGCTTTATGATCGAGCCGCAGATGGCCAGCATGGCGGCCGAGCACGCGACCGACGACCAGATTGCCTGCATCAAGGAACTCTGCGACGAGTCCGAGCGCCTGGCCGCCCTTGGCGAAGACTATTCCGCCGCCGACACCGCGTTTCACAATGCCATTGCCGAGAGCTGCGGAAACCTTGTCGTTCCCCGCCTGATGGGCGTGCTCAAAGCCTCCGTTCCCCTATTTATCGATGTAACGGGCAAAAAGCTGGTCGAGGAGACTATCCGCACGCACCGCGGCGTGGCCGACGCCATCGAGGCGCGCAACCCCACCGCCGCGCACGACGCCATGTATCTGCACCTGGTCTACAACCGCAACATGATCGCGGAAGGCGCGATGGCGAAAAGCGAGTAAGAGGCATCGCGACAACCGATTTCAACCGTTCACCTTTTAAAAGTGAACGTTCACCTATTTTTAGGAGAATAGGGGCGTCAATTCCTCCGCTTCTCCTATACTGAGCTTGTATTAAAAGCAAGACTTATATAGATGAACGTTTCTTTTGAAAGGATCGCTATGTCTGATCTTATGGACAGCTTCCGCCTGGATGGCAAGGTCGCACTCGTGACCGGCGCCACCTACGGCATTGGCATGGCCATTGCCGAGGCGCTCGGCGAGGCCGGCGCCAAGATCGCCTTTAACGCCCGCCACGCCGACAAGGTCGCCGAGGCCGAGAAGCACTACCGCGAGCTGGGCTTTGAGGCTCACGGCTACGTGGCCGATGTCACTGACGAGGCCGTCGTCGCCGAGCTCGTCGCCAAGATCGAGGCCGATTTTGGCACCACGCCCAACATCCTGGTCAACAATGCAGGTGTTATCCAGCGCACCCCCATGCTCGACATGAGCGCCGAGGACTTCCGTCGCGTCGTCGACATCGATCTTAACGCCCCGTTCATCGTCTCCAAGGCCTGCCTGCCCGGCATGATCGCCAAGGGTCACGGCAAGATCATCAACATCTGCTCGATGATGAGCGAGCTTGGCCGCGAGACCATCGCTGGCTACGCCGCTGCCAAGGGCGGACTCAAGATGCTCACCAAGAACATCTGCTCCGAGTTTGGCGAGGCCAACATCCAGTGCAACGGCATTGGGCCTGGCTACATCGCCACGCCGCAGACCGCGCCGCTGCGCGAGACGCAGCCCGATGGCAGCCGTCACCCGTTTGACCAGTTCATCATCGCCAAGACCCCGGCCGCCCGTTGGGGCACGCCCGAGGACCTGAAGGGCCCCGCCGTGTTCCTGGCTTCCGACGCCTCGAACTTCGTCAACGGCCACATCCTCTACGTCGACGGCGGTATTCTCGCATACATCGGCAAACAACCTGCTTAGGCGCTGCGCTCCCACATTTAGGTTCATTTAGTAGTTGCGGTGAAATAGGGATTGATTTTGGCTTCTACCAGGCAAAACAGTCTGTATTTCACCGCAAGTTAGAAATAGGAAGGTATTTCGCAATGAAGATCGCTCTCATCAACGAGAACTCTCAGAACTCCAAGAATCCCATGATCGAGGCTGCCCTCAAGAAGGTCGTCGAGCCCATGGGCCACACTGTCTTTAACTACGGTATGTATGCCGATGCCGACTCCAAGCCGCTCACCTACGTTCAGAACGGCATCCTTGCCGCCGTGCTGCTCAACTCCGGCGCTGCCGACTATGTCGTGACCGGCTGCGGTACCGGCGAGGGCGCCATGCTCGCCTGCAACTCCTTCCCCGGCGTGCTGTGCGGACATGTCGCCGACCCGCTGGATGCCTACACCTTCGCCCAGGTCAACGACGGTAACGCCGTCGCCATGCCCTTCGCCCTCAAGAACGGCTGGGGCCAGGAGCTCAACCTCGAGTACACCTTCGAGAAGCTCTTCGGCTTTGGCTCGGGCAACGGCTATCCTGCCGAGCGCGTCGAGCCCGAGCAGCGCAACAAGAAGATTCTCGACGGCGTCCGCGCTGTGACCATGCGTCCGCTCGTCGACGTCCTGGGCGAGATCGACCAGAATCTGGTCAAGGGCGCCCTGGCTGGCGAGCACTTCCAGGAGTACTTCTTCGCCAACGCCACCGACGAGACCATCATCGCCAAGGTCAAGGGGCTCCTGGGTCTCTAATCGCACGACCCATCGCAGCGGACGCAAGCGGCGGCCGTCCCAACAAGGGGACGACCGCCGCTTTTTGCTATCGACTGGTGCAATGGGGTCAGGTTTACATGCATCAAGTTAGTGCAAAGTAACCTGACCCCCATGCACCAAGGGGTTGACTAGAGGGCGCAGGCCACGTTGTAGCCGTCGCCGATGGCGTCGCGGATGTTGCCACACTTGTTGGCGTCGCCCAGCACGTGGGTGGTAACACCGGCTGCAGCTAGGTCGTCGGCGAGCTTAGTGTTGGGACGATAGCCCATGGCCAGCACCAGCGTATCCGCACCGGTGATGGTGTGAATCTCGCCGTCCTTCTCGTAGCTGATGGTGTCCTCGGTGATCTCGGTCACCTTGGCCTCGGTCAGCACGTGGACGCCCTTAGAGAGCATGCGCGTGATGAGCACCGCGCGACCGGCGCCGCCCTCGTTGGCGGCAAGGGTCTTGGTCATCTCGATGACGGTGACGTCGCGGTTGGCCGGCGACAGGTCGTTGACCAGCGGAGCCAGATAGTCGGCCGTCTCGCAGCCGACGGTGCCGCCGCCCACAATGACGATCTTCTTGCCCGGGAAGGCATTGCCGCCCAGCAGGTCGTCAGCCGTCATGACCTGCTTAAAGCCCTGCATAAAGGCCGGAGCGATAGGCTCGGCGCCATAGGCCAGGACAACCTTGTACCCGGCGTAGTCGCGCTGAATGTCCTCGGCCGAAAGCTCGGTACCAAAGACGCACTTCACGCCGGCCTCGGCCAGACGACGATACTGGTACTTGATCACGCGGGTGAGCTCCTGCTTTGCCGGCGGAACGGCAGCGATGCGCATCTCGCCGCCCGGCTCATCCTGCTTGTCCACGAGCACCACGTGGTGGCCACGCTTGGCAGCAATGAACGCCGCCTCCATACCCGCGGGACCGGCGCCCACAACGAGCACGTTCTTGGCCTCGATGGCGGGCTCGTAGCCAGCCTCGTCACGCTCGACATCGGGGTTAACGGTGCAGGAGATGCGCTTGCCAAACATGATGCCGTTCAGGCAGCGCAGGCAGCCGATGCAGGGGCGAATCTCGTCGGCGTTGCCGGCAGCCGCCTTGTTGCAGAACTCGGCATCGCACAGGTTGGCGCGGCCCATCATGCAGATGTCGGCGGCACCGTCCTCGATCAGCTCCTCGGCAATCCACGCCTCGTTAATACGGCCGACCGTGGCGACGGGAATGTTGACGTGCTTTTTGATCTCGCGCGAGCAGGCGGCATGCGAAGCCTGCTGCGTGCCTGCGGCGGGAATCGCGGAGCCGCGTTTGATGGTGGTGCCGCCCGACACGTGGATCATGTCGACGCCGGCCTTCTCCAGGCGACGCGAGACATAGATCATGTCGTTGAGGGTCAGGCCGCCATCGGTGTACTCGTCGCCCGAAATGCGGACGTCGATGATGAAGTCCTTGCCGCAGCGCTCGCGAATCTCGGCGATGACCTCGAGCAAGAAGCGCATACGGGCATCGAGCGAGCCGCCGTACTCGTCGGTACGCTTGTTGTAGAGCGGGGTCAAGAAGCCACCGAGCATGCCGTGGGCGTGTGCCGCATGGACCTCGACGCCATCGACGCCGGCCTTCTGCATACGCACAGCAGCGTCGCCAAACTGGTGCGTGAGCTCGTGAATCTCGTCAACTGTAATGGGGCGCGGTGCCTCGCGGGCGTAGGACGGGCCCACAAAGGACGGGGCGATCAGGCGCGGCGTGCCCGGGATGTTAAAGGCCATATAGGCGGGGTGGAAGAGCTGCGGCATGATCTTGCAGCCGTACTCGTGCACGGCGGCGGCGAGCTTTTCCCAACCGGGAATGAACGTGTCGTCATAGCAGCACATATCGCCCGGCAGGTAGGTGTAGGTGGGCTCGACCGTCACGACCTCGGTGATGATGAGGCCCACGCCGCCCTTGGCACGAGCGCGGTAGTGATCGACCAGGTCATCGGTCACATAGCCGTGGTCGGCCAGGTTGGTGGACACCGGCGGCATAAAGACACGGTTCTTGACCTCGGTCGTACCGACCTTGATGGGGCTAAAGAGCATCGGATAGGCGGAGGACTCCATACAGGTTTCCTTTCGTTTGAGCCGCGTGGCGGCACTTGCTGATTCCCCTATCGTATCAGTATCCGCCCGGCGCACAGCCGCACGCACTCCCCCACCTTTTGCTCGACCCATAAAAAAGTTGCGGTGGAATAGTTCCTGAATGAGGCTCTTGGCGCACCAAACAGGAACTATTTCACCGCAACCGATAAGGGTGGGGTGGGTTAGAGGCCCAGGTAGGATGTCATGCCTTCGACGGCGAGCTTGGCGCCGGCTACGGCATGGACGACCGTGAGCGGGCCATTGACCACGTCGCCAGCGGCAAAGACGCCGGGCACGGTAGTCATTCCATGTTCGTCGACCGAAAGCAGGCCGCGATGGTCGGTCTCCAGACCGCCCGTCGTAAGCACGAGCTTGTCCTTGGGCACCTGAGAGGCCGCGATGACGATGGTATCGGCCGCGGCATGGTCGAGCTCTTCCTCGTAGCCCACCACGTTGTTGCCCTCGTCAAAGATAGCCGTCTCGAACACAGGGCCGTTATCGTCGATAGCGCAGATGGCCTTGCCACACACGATCTCGGCGCCGTCGAGCTCGGTCAACTCGACCTCGTCATCGATGGCAGAGATATGGCGCGAACGGGCATACACGGTAACCTTGCGGGCACCCGAACGCAGTGCCGTGCGGGCCACATCCATGGCAACGTTACCGGCGCCGATGACCGCCACGTTCTGTCCGATCGCCACACTCGTGGGGTCGACCAGATAGTCGATACCAAACAGCACGTTGCCGCGCGACTCGCCGGGAATCCCCAGCTTGCGGGCACGCCAAGTGCCGGTGCCCACAAAGACCGCATCGTAGCCGTCGCGCAGCAGGTCGTCGATGTGGAGCGCACCGCCGATGGTGGTCGAGGGGCGAACGCGCACGCCGAGCGAGCACATCACGTGGCGGTACTTTTGCACGAGCGAGCGCGGCAGACGGAACTCGGGGATACCGTACTCCAGCACGCCGCCGATCTCGGGCCGCTGCTCAAAAACAGTGACGGCGCAACCCAGCTGCGCCATCTTAATTGCCACGGTAATGCCGGCTGGGCCGGAGCCGACCACAGCGACCTGCTTACCGCACGACGGCGCGGGCTTCCACTCCTTACGGTCCAAATACGCTGTCGAGATATAGTTCTCGATGCTCGAAAAATGCACGGGTGTGCCCTTGCGGCCCTGGATGCACGCGCCCTCGCACTGGCCCGAATGGTTGCACACCATGGAGCAGACCGCGCTCATGGGATTGTTCTGGAACAGCAGCTCGCCCGCCTCTTCTAGACGACGCTGTTTGAACAGGTCGATGACCTGCGGAATAGGCGTCTGAACCGGGCAGCCCTTAATCTGGCAGAATGCCCTTTTGCAACCTAGGCAACGATTCGCCTCTTCGACAATGTGGATAGCCACGCAGCTCCCCTTTTTGATTCAATCCAATGGGGCGACGATAAAGATCCTTCACCGCTGCCCCAGTCAGGCAAACTTAATCGACCGCCACGGCAAAAGCCAATGCTATAACTCGCGATGCGAAGCCCCGCAGCGAGCGGACATGTGCTCGAGTGTCGCCAGGCAGTCAGCCGCCGTCGCCGGCACACTGTTCTCGACCACGCAGGGAATCCCAGGGCAGGCGGCAGCCGCCCAGGCCACCACGGGCTCAAAGTCGTATCGCCCCGTCTCCCCCACGCCATGACACACCAGGCGCGAACCCGTACCGTCGCACCAACCTGCTTTGTCCTCGTTATCAACGACCTCAAAATCCTTGGCGTGCAGCACGCGGATCTTACTGCCGCATAAGTAGAGCACGCGTGCTGTGATTTCCTGCGCTTCGTCAACGACGCTGGGGTGCAGCAGCGATACCGGGTCATAGATCACGCCGAGCGACGGGCTCGAGACGCGCTCCAGCACCTCGCGGCAGCGATCCGGCGTGTTGACCGTCTCGTTCCAGCCAGGCTCGATCAGTATTTGCCCGCCCACGGCCTCGGCGCGCTCGCAGACGCGTGCGAGTCCGTCCATAAAAGCCTCAAGCGCCTCATCGGTCATGCGGTCGTCAGCAACGCGGTTCTGCGCATTGGGGCGACCGGTCTCGGTACCCACCGGGCAGCCGCCGAGCATCTGGGCAAAGTTCAGGCATGCCTCGTACTCGGCAATGTTATCCATGAGCTGTTGGCGATCGGGCGTCGCCAAATTCTTATAGCAGCCGAGCACGGCGACCGAAACGCCCGACTCATCGAGCACGGCACGCAAATGGTCGGCAAGCTCGCGGGTCAGGCCGCCTCGATCGATCCCCATCGATGCGTAGAGCACCTTGCTCGGCAGCTGAATGCACGAAAAGCCCAGCTCTCCCGCCATGCGAATGCGTTCCTCGACGGTCCCCTGCGGAAGGTCGTGCAAACGTACACCCGGAGTAACAGCCCCCACGTTATTCACATCCCTTATGAGCGTTGATGCCCGGGGTGTATCCGCCAAACGGGTCCTCGATGGAGCACACGCCCGAGGGGGCGAGCGGATCGCGCTTACCGGCCAGCTTGTCGTGATGCATGGTCTCGATATAGGCAAGCACCAGCGGCGCCACACCCTTTGCATCATTTTTGACCACGGGCTCGCTCATGTAGTAATCAAACGTGCCCTCGCGGTGCGCGGTGTTGCCCAGGCCCGCAACCAGGCAGATGTTGTCGAGCGCCAGCTGCCCGTCATACTCGGACAGGCAGGTCTCGCAGATGCCGTCGAAGGCGCGACGACCGTACTGGTAGTAACGCTCGCCCAGCACGCCCAGACGCACACCCTTCATGATGGCATTGGCAAAGATGGCGCTGCCCGACTCCTCCAGGTAGTTGGGGGCGATATTGGGCAGGTTGATGACCTGGTGCCACATGCCGGTCTTCTCGTCCTGATACGGCAGCATGGCGTCGATCAAATCGTGGAACATCTTGCGGATCTCGTCCTTCTCGGCTGACATCGAAGGCGGCATAAGCTCCCAGGTGTCGATGAGCGCCATGGCAAACCAGCCCTCGGCGCGCAGCCAGAAGTTAGCCGAAAGACCGGTGACCGGGTCGCACCAGAACTGTTTGCGGCTCGCGTCGTAAGCGTGATAGTACAGACCGTTGAGGGGGTTGCGCATCAGGTCATGCACGACCTGGAACATATGGAAGCTGTCCGAGCAGGCACGACGGTTGTGGAAGCTCAGCTCGTACTGCATGTAGAACGGCTGTGCCATGTACATGCCATCGAGCCAAATCTGGTTGGGATAGACGGCCTTGTGCCAAAACACGCCCTCTTTGGTGCGCGGCTGGGTCTCGAGCTGGCGGTAGATGGTGTCCATGGCGGCACGGTACTTGGGCTTGCCCACCAGGTCATACAGCTTGTAGAGGGTCTTGCCCGCATTGACGTTATCGAGGTTGTACTCCTGCGGGTTGTAATGCTTGATGGTACCGTCGTCCTGGACAAAGAAATCGATGTAGTCATCGGCGAACGTCAAGTAGCGCTGCTCACCCGTAATCTCGTACAGCTCGATGAGCGCCTTGATCATGCAGCCGTCGATATAGTTCCAGGTATTCTCCTTGCCGGCGCGAATCTTTTCGATGTTCCAAGCCGGCGCCTGCGGCGTAGAGGTTTCGATCAACTGCTCGATATAACGGTCCAGGATTTGATTGCAACCCATTGCTGTCCCCTCTGACATAAACGATAGGTGAACGTTACCCCTAGTGTAACGCGAACGGGGAATATAGGGTGAACGTTAACCCTATATTCCCCGCAAACGGCAGACTTTTAGCGGCAAACGGCGGTGAGACCCGCGGCGATGCGATGCGCCAGGCGCTCATAGCCAGCCGGGCTGTAGTGCAGACCGTCCGGCATATAGAGCTCGCGGTGCTCCGGCAAAAACGGGCTGATACCGCTTTGCGCATACAGGTCAATCACCGGAACGGAGTAGCGGTCACAGACCTCGAGCATCGCTCGCACGTAGACGACCTGCGTCAGGCCCAAATGGTTCGCCTCATCGCTTGCCGGGATATCCTTCTCGTGCTTACCGCTCGTCTTGCACGGCGTCATAAACACGAGCTTTGCCCGAGGCGAGCGTGCCGTGATGGTTCGGATCAGGTAATCGAGCGCACCGTAGAACTCATGCACATCGGTACTGCCCAACTCGCCAAGCGGCACGTTGCGGCTAAAGTCGTTGACGCCGCCAAAGACAATGTAGATATCGGCCGCATCGTCGATACCGTCCAGGCGCTCGACAAACGAATCGGTACGGTCGGCCTTGATGGCGATACGCGAACCCTTGATGCCAAAGTTCTCGACGACCGCGCCTCCCAGCAGCGTGCCCAGATGCGAGGTCCACGAGATGTCGTTGCCTCCCCCACCGCAGCCGTTGTCGCCCCAGGTCGTTGAGTCGCCAAAGCAGCAAATGGTCGATTCACTCAAACTCTTCGTTTCCATAATCTTCTCCTCATCCGCCCATCGGCGGTCATACAGGAACGTACCGTTTCTTCGCAGCATGCCGAGGGGCTATGCACGGGCGCATTCCGCAACGTGCGAATCGAGCCATTCGATATCCTCGGCAAGATGTGCCACGCCCAGATGGTGTTCACCCGGACACACCTCGTGCCGCAGGCCATCTCTGCGACCCAGCAACTTGTAGGCATCGCGCACGATCTCGAGCTGCTCGTCAACATTTTTCAGCCCGCGCGAACCGTTCAGATGATCCTCTTCGCAGCTTTGCACCAGCAGCGGATGCGGCGCGATGAGCGAGGCAATATCGCCCATGTCGAGTAAGCGCCAAAGTCCGGGTGTGTAGTTGCAGCTGCAATTGCCATTGAGATGCAGCAGCGAATCGTCGACACCGTACAGATAGCCCGAGACAAACGCCTTGCGCACACGCGGGTCGAGTGCGGCCAGGTACAACGTCATGTAGCCGCCACCCGAAAAACCAAAGCAACCCAGGTCATCCAGGGCAATGTCGCCGCGCGCCTCCAAGTAATCGATCAAGCGCATGTTGTCCCAGACGTTGAGGCCCGCGACCGTAAGACCCAGTGGCTCGGCCATACGTGCCTGATTCAGGCACGTACCGCGCAGGTAGCTGTTCTCGTCATCGCCCTGACCCTTCCAGTCACGACGGTATCCCCAGCCGCGCGCGTCGGGGCAGACGGTCACGTAACCCATGCGTGCCAAACGCAGACCGTAGTCGTAATTGAACTTACGCGCGGCATCATCGACCGCCGGCACGCCCGTCACGCCCGCAACACTTGCGGCGCCTGCTCCCTGATGGCCATGCGGGCAGATATAGCAACACTTGCGGCCGCGCGCATCGAGCTTAGGCGACTGCGGCTCGAGCAGGTAGAACGGCATCCAAACGTCGCGCTCCACCTGCAGCATCGCATGGGTGCGCACGATACCGCCGGCAATCTGCACCCGATCGAGTTCGCGCGCCTCAATCGACACGCGATCCATAATCGATAGGCCCAACAGGTCAAACAGCCGAACCCTCGTCGCAATCTGCCATGCCTCAAAGTCTTCGGGCGTCGTGCCCTTAAATGCGGCGGAGCGGCCCTCACGCTTAAGGCGCTCACGAAATGCCAGTTCGTCTTCGTAATAGGTGTCGATATGCACCGTGCGACCGTTATCGGAAAGACTGTCGGTCTCCGCAGCGTCGCCCGGGCCACCTTCGGGGTCCCAGCCGTCCGCACCGGAAAGCACCTGTTCGCGGGCGTATCGGGTAGTGGCTGTCGCATCGAGCTCGTGCGCCCATGGCGCCCAGTTTTCGGCATCATTCGCCGGGCCATGTAGGCTTGCACCAGCGTAGTGCGCCCTCTCGTGCGCCGCTGGCTTAGCCCAATCCCACCAACCTTCGCGCTTGATGTGTTGCCCCAGCCAGCAATCGATCAGCACGGTTTGCGCCCATTCGCGCCAAGGACGGCCCAGGTAGACCGAATCCGGTGCCACGTCATCCGGAGCTGTAAACGAACAGCCGTGGAACACGAAGCCGTACGGCTCTCCCTCGGGCGTCGATGCCGCCGTCACGTAACCGTTCACGTCCATATCGCGGTTGAGCGAGCGAATCTCGCACCCCTCAAAGTAGGCACGCGCGCCGCCAAAGATAAAGTCGACATCGCCCTCAATCCGACAGCGTCGGAAATACTGACGGCCCACCCGGCGCGGCGCATACTGTTTGGGTCCTATAAACCCGCCCGGTTTGGCCTCATGCGGCGGCAGCGGACCCAAAAACAGCGTGTCTTGGCGCCCCGTAATGCAACAGGCGTCGACCACCAAACGGTCGCCGTCGGCGTACAGGGCAATCGCCTGCCCCGCCTCGCGACCGTCGCCGGCATCGTTGACGATTGTGAGGTTCTCGAGCCGCACGTCGTCGGCATCGACCAAAACGGTATAGGTCCTAAAGGTGCCGAGCGTGCCGTCGACGCCCGAGCCGTCCTCCGAAGGCATCTTGGCACATAGACTGCCAACGATACGCACGCTGTCGGCCGTCTCTCCCTCAATCGTCACATGCGGCCGACGAATCTCGACCCGCTCGCAATACTCGCCCGGATCGACATGAATCGTCACCGGCCGCTCAGTATCCGAATAGAGCTGATCGGCTGCCTCCAAGGCTTCGGAGATACTGCGGTATGCCCCCTCACGCTCGGTCGATACTTCAAAAACTTGTTCTTCAATCATCATCAGTCGCCACACCCTTTCGTCGCGGATCGCCTATGCTGCAGTTCCGGCATATAAAGAACGCGTGCGATGGGTCGGGAAGGCCCCGTCCATCGCACGTCACAACATGCCGAATTCGATTGTTTAAGAGCAGACGCTTACGCGCGCACAACCTTGTCGACGTTTTGGAGTTGCAGTTCCTCGCCGTCCTGGCCCTCGATGCTCACATTTTGCAGGTCGAGCACCTTGACGTTTTGCGCGATGATGCCCTGGCGCACCATCGGCTCCACGCCACAGGCCATGGCCGGGACAAAGGGCTCGGCATCCTCCGCGAAGGTCACATGGACATCCTGGAACGTCAGGCGCGTCACTTTGCTCTCGGGCAGGCCCGTGATGTAGGCCGCGGCGGCATGGCAGTTGGTGGCCTCGATATCGCGGAACGTCGTGGCACCAAAGCCGGGCGTGCGGTCGTCGACGGGCAGCGCCTCGCGGTTCTGGACATAATCGGTCTTGCCGTCCTTGTCGCAGAAGTAGAACGAGTTGACCACGAAAGGCGTGAGCACCTCGTCCATGCGAATGTGCTCGAAGGTGATGCCCTCGTTGACGGCGTCCTTGCCGCGACCGCGACGGGTCTTGACGCGCAGGCCGCGGTCGGTGCGCTCGAACAGGCACTTGCTCACGGTGAGGTCCTTGATGCCGCCGGCCGCCTCGGAACCCAAGACCACGGCGCCGTGGCCATCATGCATGTAGCAGTGCGAGATCAGTACGTCGTGCGTTGCGGGGCGAAGCTCGGACTCAATGCCCAACTTGCCGCTCTTGATGGCGATGCAGTCGTCGCCCACCGAGAACTGGCAGCCCAGGATGCGGACAAAGCCGCAGCTCTCGGGGTCGAAGCCGTCGGTGTTGTGGGAGTTCTTGGGGCCCTCGATGGACAGGCAGAGCGCATCGACGTGCTCGCACAGGATGGGGTGGATGTTCCACGCCGGGCTGTTGCGGACGGTAAAGCCGGCCAGGCTCACGTTCTCGCACTCGGACAGGAAGATCATGCGCGGACGGGCGACTTCGCGGCCCTCCTCGGGACGGAAGATATTCTTAAAGTCCTTGTTCCACCAGTTGTCCTCGGCAAAATCGGTCTGACCGTCGATCGCGCCGCGACCATAGATGCACACGTCGTGCACGCTTAAGCCCGTAAAGGTGGAGCAATAGGTCGAGAAGCTCTCGCCCTCCCAGCGGCCCAACGGGGTCATGTCGGTACCGGCGTAACCGGCGCCCTCGTCGCCCTTGACCGTACCGGGGATGTAGGCAAGCGCCGCGCGGTCGTGGCGAGCCAGCAGCACGGCGCCCTCGGCAAGCTCGATGTTGATATTGCTCTTGAGGAAGAGCGACTTGATGCGGTAGTTGCCGGCGGGAATCAGCACGCGGCCACCCTTGGGGCAGGCCATGATGGCAGCCTGGATGTTGGTGGTGTCGTCGTGCTCAGCATCGCCCTTGGCGCCGCAGTCGCGAACGTTAATGGTAAAAGGCTCCGCCGGCGTGGTGACGCCCACACTCAGCTCGCGCTCGCCGCAAACAAAGCGGACCAAGTTGCGCTTGCCGGGAACCAGGCCGTCGACATAGGTCTCGACCGCGTTCGTGGTGCCAGCGGGCTCGTCATTGACAAAGATCTCCCACGTATCGGCGCAGGTAAAGTAGCCGCCGTCGTCGAGCTCGATCACGGCTGCGCGGGCGTTGCGCCAGATAACGTTCGTCTCCATGGGTTTCTCCCTCAAAAAGATTCTCTAAAAGTTAATTGTACGCTGTTGTAAAAAAGGGCCGTACCTGCCGGCGGATATCCGGTGGCACGGCCCTGTGATGTGGACGATGCGCTTGCCTTACTCGGCGGGCGTCACGCTGCCGTCCTGGAAGCCAACGTTATTGTGAGCGAAGCAGTCCTCATACTTGAAGCCGGAGAGCTCCTCGCAGAGCGCCTTGACCTCGGGCTGGACGTCGGCCATCTTGCCGCCCTCCTTGACGCGCTTGATCTCGTCGCAGAGGATGTCGCACTGCTCCTTGTCGATCTTGATGCCGCGGGCAAGGACAGCCGCGAGCAGGAAGAAGCCGGCGCAGCCGATGAGCATGTAGCCGCAGATGTACAGAGGCACGGTAGCGGGCTGGGTCACAGCGTCGCTGTTGCCGGCGGTCTGAATGAAGCCGGAGGCAGCGAGGACGATAGCCCATGCGTTGACGGCGACAGCCTGGGCGATCTGCTGGCAGAGCTGCTGAGCGGAGCTGTAGATTCCCTCGCGACGACGCAGAGTGATGAGCTCATCGACATCGGGGATGTAGTTGAGCAGAACATCGGGCAGATACTGGAAGCCAACGTAGAAGAACTTCCAGATGGCGAAGATGATGGGGTAGGCGATCATGGCGATGGCGACCGTGGAGGTGCCGTTAATCTGACCAAAGGCGAAGTAGTTGTAGGCGATGATGCACGCAGCGCAACCGACGTTGGCCAGGTACCAAGACTTGTGGAAGCCCCTCTTGGCCATGAGGGCAACCCAGATGGCGGTGCAGACGATAGCGACGACCTTGCCGGGCATCTCCATCACGGACTCATAGGACTTAGGAATCTGCAGGCAGTAGACGATGAAGAAGGACAGGCACGCAGACCAGCAGGCAGCAGCGAGCTTCGTGGAGACCTGTGCATACAGGACCTTGCGGAAGGACTTATTGCGGAAGGTAGAGACAACGTCGATGAAGAACTTCTTGATACCCTCGCCGACGCTCTCGATCTTCTCCTGAGCCACCTCCTCGGGGGTGTGCTCCCACGTGGACAGGTACACGCACAGCAGCGAGATTGCCATGACCGAAGCGTTGACCGTAGCGATGATGAAGTAGCTGAACGGGTTAGTCTCGCCGAAGGTGCCAAAGCCAAAGCCGACGAGTGCTGCCATCAGGAAGCCGGCGGCGTTACCAAAGAGGTGCTTGTAGCCGGTGAGGTACGTACGCTCCTTGAAGTCGTCGGTCATCTCGATGGTAAGCGGCGACAGGTTGGCGGTGCAGAACGTATACGCGACGTTGTAGATCAGGTACAGCACAAAGTAGTACGGGAAACCAAACGGCGTAGCCACAAAGATGAGCGGCTCGGCGACCATCATCGGGATTGCCAGCAAGATCCAGAAACGGCGGCGGCCAAAGATACGGCCGATCTTGGTAGCGTAAAAGTTATCGGCCACAAAGCCCATGAGCGGGCACAGAATGGCGTTGAGATAGATGGCGAACGAGCTGATCAACGCAGCCTCGCCTGCGGACAGACCGCACTCCGTGGACAGGAACAGCACCATGTAGCTGTGCGTAAAGGTCAGGGCACCAGAGTTGAGCATGCCGCCCATACCAAAGCCCAAGCGCGTCCAGAATGTGATCTTGCGCTTTTTACCGATCTTGTTAGTCATCGAGCTCCCTCTCTTTTCTCGATTGTCTTGGAACAAGACATTGGAGTCCATACCGACGTCTGTCTGCATGCCGTTCAGGGTGAACGTTTAGCTAGATTATGCGCGATTGCTTATAATAGGTGAACGTTCACTTGTATATTATCCTTGAACGGTCGTTTTTTGCCGTTGAACGGGCCTGAAAATGAAAAAATCCCTGCATTTTTGATTATCAAGTCGATTCAGCACCACGCAACAACTAGGTGAACGTTCATTGTTCTCTGGAGATGAGGGAGGTGCCGGGCACCCTTCCCCAAAAAAAGCCGTGCACGACAACGCAACGAGAAACGAAAAACGACCCCGCCGAGATTGTCCTCGGCGGGGTCGCCCAGTCTTTGCAGCAGCTTATTCAATCACGCGCTCAACGTGTCATCGCTACAGGCAGACGCCGTCCTTCCAGATGCTGATCTCGTGACAGCCGCGACGCTCGGCGCTGGTAAGCTTGCCGCTCGCCGTGTCCAGCACCAGCTGATACAGATCGCCGGCAGCCTCATCGAGCGTACGCTCGCCCGTAGCCACCACACCGGCGTTAAAGTCCATCCAGTTGGCCTTGTGGTCGCACAGGCGCTGGTTGGTGAACACCTTGAGCGTAGGCGCCGGCGCACCAAACGGCGTGCCGCGGCCGGTCGAGAACAGGATCACGTGGCAGCCGGCAGCCGTCAGGGCCGTGGTGGATACCATGTCGTTGCCCGGACCGCACAGCATGTTCAGACCATGCTTGGTAGCCTGACCGGCGTACGGCAGCACGTCGACGATGGGGGCAGATCCGCCCTTTTGCACGCAGCCGCAGCTCTTGTCCTCGAGCGTGGTGATGCCGCCATCCTTGTTGCCGGGGCTCGGGTTCTCATAGACGACCTCGCCGTGGCTAATGAAGTAGTCCTTGAAGCCGTTGAGCATGTCGGAGGCGGCGTCAAAGACGTCCTGGCTCTCGCAACGATCGAGCAGAATGCTCTCCGCGCCAAACATCTCGGGCACCTCGGTGAGCACCGACGTGCCACCGCGGGCTACGACCATATCGCTCACGCGACCGATCGTGGGGTTGGCGGTAATGCCCGAAAGACCGTCAGAGCCACCGCACTTAAGGCCAATGACCAGTTCGGAGGCGGGAATGGGCTCACGCTTGGCCCGCTTGGCCAGGTCGGCCAGCTCGGACAGGATCTTGTGGCCCTCGACCTGCTCGTCGGCTACATCCTGGCAGGTGAGGAAGCGAACGCGCTCGTGATCGAAGTCACCGAGCTCGTCGAGCACCTGCTGGTGCGTGCAGTTTTCACAACCGAGCGATAGGAACAGCACACCCGCAGCGTTTGCGTGACGCGAAAGCGCCACCAGCAGACGGCGTGTCTGGGCGTGGTCGGCGCCGGTCTGGGAACAGCCAAAGGGATGCGGGAAGTAGTAAACGCCCTCCAGCGAACCCTCGACCAGATCCTGAGCCTGCTCGCACATGGCGCGCGCGACCTCGTTGACGCAGCCGACCGTGGGGATAATCCACAGCTCGTTGCGCGTGGCGGCGCGACCGTCGGCGCGACGGAAGCCCATAAAGGTCTCGGGCTCAACCGGCTCAACAACCGGATGCGTCGGGTTGTAAGCGTACTCGACCTCGCCCGAAAGGTTGGTCTTGACGTTATGCGTATGAAGCCACTGACCGGGCTGGATGTCGCCCGTCACGTGGCCGATAGGAAGACCGTACTTGACGACGTCCTCCCCCGCCGCAATGGCACGCACGGCCATCTTGTGGCCCTGCGGAATATCCTCCGCGGCAACGACCTCGCCCACCCCGGGAACCGCGACGGCGGCGCCCTTGGCAAGCGGCGACAGCGCGACGATCACGTTATCGGCCGGATTGATCTGGATAGTGTTCATTACAAATGGTCCTAACCCTACAGGTTGAGCAGAAGTCGAGGCGCGGGCAAGCCGTCTGGCGCCTGCACCGGGAATTTACGCCTGAGCGTTGGCGAAGGCCTGCTTGGCGCCCTCGACACGCACGACGGTGAGCGCGTTGACGACAAACTCCTCGAGACCGGTGATCTGCGTAAGGTCCTCGCCCCACATTTGCTCATTGGTGAGCACGTCGTGCACCAGCTCGGCATCGTCTGCACCGGCGTGGGCGGCGTAGAAATCGAGCACGAAGGCATCGTCCTGAGCGGTGTACTCGGTGCCGTCGGCACGGCGCAGGTGCAGGCCATCGCCCTCGCGAGCAACGAGCTCCTGAGTATAGAAGGCAATGAGCGTAGCGAGGCTCGTCGCCAGGCACTTGGGCAGGTTGCCGGTCTCGGCAACATAGTCCTTGAGCGTGGGCAGGTCGCGAGCACGCCATTTGGCGGTGGAGTTGAGGCAAATGGAGAGCAGCGCGTGGTCGATAAACGGGTTGTCGAAGCGGTTCTCGACGGCGGCAGCAAAGGCCTTGCAGTCCTCGACGTCCAGGTCGGCGGCAAGCGTCGGGATGACCTCGTCGTAGAGCATGGTGTTCATGAAGCCGCGAACAGTCTCGTCATGCATGCAGTCGCGCACGATATCAAAGCCGGCAACCCAAGAGCCCGGAACAAAGGCGGTATGGGCACCGTTGAGGATGCGGACTTTGCGCTTCTTGTACGGCGTGACATCGGGGGTAACAAAGACGCCCGGCAGGCCGGCCTTTACGAAGGGAAGCTTCTCGGCAAGCGACTCGTCGCCCTGGATACCCCACATCTGGAAGGGCTCGCGCACGGCCAGGAAGGGATCCTCGTAGCCCAGGCGCTCGGCCACGGCAGCGGCCTCCTTGGGGTCCCGGATGCGGCCGGGGACGATAGTGTCGACGAGCGTGGTGCAGACGGTGCAGTCGTTGGCCATCCACTGCGCAAACTCGTCCTCCCAGCCCCAGTCGCTCACGTACTGGTTCATGATGCGCAGCAGCTCCTCACCGTTGTGATCGATGAGCTCGCAGGCGAGCACGATAACGCCCGGCTTGCCGGCGGCCCAGCGGGCGTGAAGGACCTGGGCAAGCTTGGCAGGGAAGCTCGCGGGCGGCATGTCGTCGGCCTTGCAGGACGGGTCGTAGGCGATACCGGCCTCGGTGGTGTTGGAGACGATGATCTCCAGGCTGTCGGAGACGGCGACCTCCATCATGGCGCGATAGTCGTCCTCGCGATACGGGTTGAGGCAGCGGCTGCAGGCGCTGATCACGCGGGACTCGTCAACCGTATTGCCGTTCTCCTTGCCGCGCACCAGCACGGTGTACAGGTCGTCCTGAGCATTGATGCCATCGGCAAAGCCAAAGGCGCCGCTGATGGGCTGCACCATGACAACCTTGCCGTTCCAGCCGGTGGCCTCGTTGCCCATGTCAAAGAAACGGTCGACGAAGGCGCGCAGGAAATTGCCCTCGCCAAACTGTAGAACCTTCTCGGGAGCGTCCTTGGGCAGCAGATAGCCCTTGTAACCGATCTTCTCGAGCGCATCGTAGCTGATGTTCTCCATCTGTGTCTCTCCTTAGATAGCTGTTAGCGTGCAGGCAAAACGGGGGCGCCGTGTGTGGCAACGGCGCTCCCGTGTTCGATGTGATTCGATGCAGGCTTATGCCTCGACGGTATCCAGATCAAAGCCAAAGTAGCGGACCGCATTGTTGTAGCTGATGTCGCGCACGATGGTGCCCAGCAGCTCCATGTCGGCCGGATACTTGCCCTGCTCAACCCACTCGCCGATCACGCTGCACAGCACGCGACGGAAGTACTCGTGACGCGGGTAGGACAGGAAGGAGCGGGAGTCGGTAAGCATGCCCACAAAGTTGCCCAGCACGCCCTCGTTTGCCAGGGCCGTGAGCTGCTCGCGCATACCGACCTCGTTGTCGTTGAACCACCAGGCAGAACCGTTCTGGATCTTACCGGCGGTCGGAGCCTCCTGGAAGCAGCCCATCACGGTATCGATCATGGTGTTATCGATGGGGTTCAGGCTGTACAAGATGGTCTTGGGCAAGCCGCAGGTCTCCTGAATGGAGTTGAGGAAATCGGCAAGCTGGTCGGACGGCGTGTAGTTGGAGATGCAATCGTAGCCGGTATCGGGGCCGAGCTTGGCAAACATGGCGCGGTTGTTGTCGCGCTTGCAGCCAAAGTGCAGCTGCATGGCCCAGCCCAGACGGACATACTCGCCGGCAACGAACTGCATAAAGGCAGTCTTGTACTTGAGGATCTCTTCCTCGGTAAGCGGCTCAGCAGCCAGACCCTTGGCAAAGATGGCCTCGATCTCATCGGCGGTAGCCGGGACGTACATAACGTAATCGAGTGCGTGGTCGGAGGCGCGGCAGCCCAGCTCGTGAGCAACGTCGTAGCGCTTGGAGATGGCAGACTTCATGCCCTCGAAGTCGCTGACCTCAACGCCGGCAACCTCGGAGAGGTGCTTGCAGTAGTCGGCAAACTCCTGACCGCGCTCGATACGCAGAGCGGCGTCGGGACGCATGGCGGGAACGACCTGAACGTCAAAACTGTCATCGGCAGCAATCTTCTTGTGCCACTCAAAGCTGTCGGCGGGGTCGTCGGTAGTGCAGATCATGCGGACGTTGGACTGCTTGATTAGGTTGCGGCAGGTAAAGCTGGCCTCGGCGAGCTTGGCGTTGGCAAGGTCCCAGACCTCCTGGGCGGTCTTGCCGTTGAGGACGCCCTCGTAGCCAAAGTAGCGCTTAAGCTCCAGGTGGCTCCACTCAAAGACGGGGTTGCCAACGCAGCGACCCAGGGTCTCGGCCCACTTTTGGAACTTCTCGCGAGCAGGGGCATCGCCAGTGATAAAACGCTCGTCGACGCCGTTGGCGCGCATCAGGCGCCACTTGTAGTGGTCGCCGCCCAGCCAAACCTCGGTGATGTTCTCGAAACGCTTGTCCTCCCAAATCTCCTTGGGGGAAATGTGGCAGTGGTAGTCGACGATGGGCATGCCCTTGGCAAAGTTGTGGAACAGCTCCTCGCCGGTCTTGGTGCTCAGCAGGAAATCCTGATCGTCCATAAAGTTTTTCATCAAACAGCCCCTTTGCTGGCAAGGCGGGCGCATGGCGCGCTCGTTATCCTTTAGGTGAACGTTCACTATACTAATCCATTGCAACTCAAAAGGTGAACGTTCACCTAACCACCATGGGGTGAACGGTAGGTTTTGCCCGTTCAACGGTTGCCGGAGCTGTGACTTGCATGTATTGCGGACCGGTTGGCGTCCCCGAACACCGAACTTGAGCGCTTTTGCTCAGGTGGGTCATGTTCCGACGTGCATTTTTGGGAGTATTCAGCATCGAAGCGCGCCGCGCGCCGTCCTCGGCGCCCCGTTTGGTGCGCATATTGCGTCCGATCGGCATAAAAAGTGCCGCCGACGGCGAAATACGCCACCGGCGGCACTTAAAACAGTCGTTCTGCGCCTCATTCAGGGCATGCCAATGCTGAATACTCCCAAAAATGCACGTCGCAAGAGGGGGTACCTGCCCGATCGACTAAATTCCCGCAAGTTCGCAGTAGCGATCGACATTGCTGGCAAATACCATCTCGACGGCGCCCTTCTGGACGGGCACCGTCGGGGTCCTTCCCCACAGCAGATAATCGCCCAGCGTCTTAGCGCCGCGATACGCCAGGCTCGTCGGGTCCTTATAGACAATATTGGTAAAGATACCGCGGCGCAAGGCCAGGGCGCTTTCGGGAAACAGGTCGTTGCCGATCACCATAACCTGACCGGCCTTGCCGCTCGAGACAAGCGCATCGGCAACCACTTCGGAACCAACGGCAAAAACGCTACAAATGAGCTCAGGGGCGTCCGGCGCACTCAAGCGCTTTTCGAGCTCATGCTTGAGCTGTTTGACTTGCGCATGGGCACCGGCAAGGTCCTCGACCTGCCATGGAATATCTCGTTCGCGCAGGTAATTGTGGAAGGCACGGGCGGTTAGATAGTGTGAATCGGTATAGGGGTCGCCCGCTAGCAGGAGCACGCGGGCATCGACACCAGCGGCGTGAACCAAGTTGACCGCCTGCTCGGCCATCAGGCTGCCCGCCGTTGAATAATCAGCCAGACTGGCGCCCAGACGGTCGAGGTGCGGACGGTCGCCGTCGACGAGCTCGATCGTCACGCCCGCCTCGGCAATCTGCCCCAAAAGCTCAGTTGCACGATCGTCGCCCGGCGCATAGGCGAGCAAGCCATCGATCTTCTCGCCCACCTGCAAACGCTCGTCGATTTGCTCGAGCGCATCAGCGTAGCCGCCCACGCCAAATTCAACACGCTCAACCGTAATGCCCTGGTCGATGACCTCCTGTTCAAAGCGATTGCAGCCTTCCCACAGGTAACGGAAAAAGTACGCTCCCTCGCGCGATGCGCGGGGCAGGCAAAACACCAGATTGATGTCCTTGCGGCGCAGGCTTGAGGCACTTGTGTTGCGGTGATAGCCCATGGCCTCGGCCTTGGCGTTCACCTTGGCGCGCACGGATTCGCTCACGCCGGCCTTTCCCGTCAGGGCCTTGTGCACGGTATTGATGGAAACGCCAAGCTCGGCGGCTATGTCCTTCATGGTTACGCGAGCGCTCATGGGGATACTCCGTTATAGATAAGTTGCCAATTAACAGTACAGGTAACGATACCCCAAAAATACTCTTCAACTCGCCGCGCTCGCGCCCAAATGCGCAAAGCGCCCCGCGAACGGATGCTCGCGAGGCGCTTGGATGTCTAGACCTTATTTGATACCGCGGCCCAAGTCTTCGGCAATTTTGTCTACGCCCTTAAGTGCGGCGCAGGTCTTTTTGTTGGAGCAATGTCCCGTGCAAACGCCACCTTGAGCGCAGTCGGCGCAGGTGCCCTTGCGATAAATGCGCACGCACACGGCGACAAACGCAATGGCGATAACGGCCAGCACAACAATATCGATAGGTGCCATAGAAAGCCTCCTCTAGTTAACCACCACTTACTTTACCCCATTCTCCACCTGCCAAAAAGGGACAGGTTTATTTTGGTCGGTTTTATCTGCGGAAACGTCACATCTTAACTTCTGGAGCAAAGCAATCTGTCCCCCATTGCACCAAAAAGCCCGAGTGTCGCTGGGACACCCGGGCTCGTGAAAAGGGGCTAATCCTTATTCGGACTTAGGCGGAAACCGTGGCAGAAGCGGTGTTGGTCTCGTCCTCGTCGGTCCATGCATGCTTGGGCATGGGACGGAAGATCTGGAAGAGCATCGCAGCCAGCAGCACGATGGCCACAACCGTCCAGATACCAAACTGCCCAAGAACAAGCAGGTTATAGAACTGGTTGATGAACAGGCCGATGACCCAAGCAAAGGCACACTCGTAGCCGATGGCAATCGCGGTCCACTTACCGGAGTTCATCTGGTTACGGATGGTGCCGATAGCGGCAAAGCACGGAGCGCACAGCAGGTTGAAGGCACCAAAGGCGACGCAAGCGCCCATGGTCGGGAACATAGCCGCAAACGCGGTCCACAGGCTCGGGTCGGTCTCGCCGGCGTCGGCAACGGAGAGCAGCGAGCCGGCGGTGGCGACAACGTTCTCCTTGGCGACGAGGCCAGAGACGGTCAGTGCGGTGGCCTGCCAGGTGCTAAAGCCGAGCGGGGCGAAGATCAAAGCGACCAGGTTGCCGAACATGGCAAGCACGGAGTAATCCATGAACTCCTCGGGGATGCCCTCCATGGAAGGCAGGTAGCCAAAGGCGCCGTTGTAGCTACCAAAGTTGGAGAGGAACCAAACGACGACGGTGGACGCAAAGATGACCGTGCCGGCCTTCTTGATAAAGGCGAAGCAGCGCTCCCACACGTGCAGCGCCCAAGAGCGGATCGCCGGGAAGTGGTAAGCGGGGAGCTCCATAACGAACGGCGTCGGGCGGCCGGCGAAGAGCTTGGTCTTCTTGAGCATGAGGCCCGAAGCGATGACGGCAAAGACGCCCAGGAAGTAGAAGAGCGGGCTGATCCACGCGGCGGTGGTGGAAGAATCGCCGATGATGGAACCCATGAGCAGGGCAATGATCGGCAGCTTGGCGCCACAGGGAATGAACGTGGTGGTCATGACCGTCATGCGGCGGTCCTTCTCGTTCTCGATGGTCTTAGTGGCCATGACGCCGGGGACGCCGCAGCCCGAGGACACGAGCATGGGGATAAAGGACTTACCGGACAGGCCAAAGCGGCGGAACACGCGGTCCATGATGAAGGCGACGCGGGCCATATAGCCGCAATCCTCCAGGAAGGACAACATCACAAAGAGCAGGAACATCTGCGGCACGAAGCCGAAGATGGCGCCCAGGCCGCCGACGATACCGTCGCAGACCAGCGAATCGACCAGGCCACCGTCCTCGGTGCCGCCCGCCACGAGGGCATCGTGCACCATGGTGGTAATACCCGGAACATACGGGCCGTACTGTGCCGGGTCGATCGAATCGGCAGCGTCCTCGCCCACGGCCTCGACGGCCGCATCGTAGGCGTCGCGGCCCTGACCGAGCACGTACCAACCGTCGGTGCCAAAGAGCTGGTCGTTGGTGAAGTCGGTCACCGTACCGCCCAGGGTGGAAACGGCGATGTAGTACACGCAGAACATAATGACTACGAAGATCGGCAGGCCCAGAATGCGGTTGGTAACCACACGGTCGATCTTCTCGGAAGTGCTCATCTTGGCCGGAGCCTTGGTGAGGCACTCATCGACGATGTGCGCGATCACACCATAGCGCTCACCGGTGATGATGGACTCGGCATCGTCATCGCAATCCTGCTCGCACTGGGCGACCAGCTGCTCCACACGAGCCGCCTTCTCCTTGGTGAGGTTGATGAGTTTGCAGGCATCCGTATCGCGCTCGAACAGCTTGACGGCGTAGTAGCGACGCTTGCTGGCGGAAACGCTCGCAGGCAGGTTGTTCTGGATGTGGTCCAGAACGTCCTCGATGGAGGAATCGAACTTGTGCTCCGGCACCTGGCCCTTGGAAGCAGCGGACTTCTTGACCTGCTCGAACAGTTCCTTGATGCCCTTGTTCTTGAGGGCCGAGATCATCACGACCGGGCAACCGAGCTTCTTGGAGAGCTTGTCCGTGTCGATCTTATCGCCGTTCTTCTCGACCAAGTCGGCCATGTTGAGGGCGACGACCACGGGCAGACCGGTCTCAATGACCTGAAGTGCCAGATACAGGTTGCGCTCGAGGTTGGTGGCGTCGACGACCTGGACGACGACATCGGGCTCGCCGCTCATGAGGTAATCGCGCGAGCATTGCTCCTCGGGGCTGTAGGGGGAAAGCGAGTAGATGCCAGGGAGGTCCGTGATGGTAACGTTCTTGTCGCTTAGGAGCTTGGCTTCCTTTTTCTCAACCGTGACGCCGGGCCAGTTGCCAACGTAGCCGTTGGCGCCGGTGATCAGGTTGAAAAGCGTGGTCTTGCCGCAGTTGGGGTTACCCGCAAGCGCGACATGGATCTGAGAATCCGTCATTCAATCCTTCTTCCTTGTGTGCCCGCGCTGTCATCTCCGCGCAGGTTGGATAATGTGCTTCAAAGATGCTGCATTAAGTTAGAAAAACCTAACTTTATATGCAGAAATACACGCCGCGAGCCCTTACTGAACCTCGACGACGGCCGCTTCCTCCTTGCGGATGGAAAGCTCGTAGCCGCGCACGTTGATCTCGACCGGATCACCGAGCGGCGCAACCTTTACGACCTTGAACGAAGTGCCCTTGATGAGCCCCAGGTCCATAAGGTGGCGGCGCAGCGCGCCCTCACCGTGAAGCTTGACGATGGTAGAGCTCTCGCCTACCTTAACGTCACCCAACGTCTTCATCCTCTTGTCCCCCTTTCGGTTTTAATGAAATGCTGCGGACTAACCGACGGTCATGATGTGCATGGCAACCTTGGAATCGATGCCAAAACGTGCGCCCAGCACGGTGACGATGATATTGGCACCACTCGAGCTCACCACGTGAATCTCGCTGCCCTCGACAAAGCCAAGGTCCTTGAGGTGGTGCTTCATGTCCTCATTGCCCTTTACCCGAGACACGCGCACGGTTTCGCCCGCCTTTACCATCGAAAGCGGCATGGCCGGCATCTGCGGTCCGCAAGACATGAGTGAGCTCCTAACGTCGGTTCGTCCTCAACATCGACGCGGTAAAAGTTAACCACGTCTATGTTCGCTTTAGTAAACTAACATGTGGTTAACTTTTTTGAAAGGGTCTCTATTCAGTTTTCGAAAAAGTTTCCTATACGAAACAAAAGAGGCACCGCAAAGTGCGCCTCCTAGAGATGTGACAAAGGGACTGTCCGCAGTCCCTTGTTGCGTTTAGAGCGAGAGGTTTCTGATCGACGTGACGCACGAGGCCTCGTCTACGCCTGAAACGCGAAAGACGATGTCCTCGCCACATTCGCCGTAAAGCGCCATGAGGCCCATCACGTCACGGCCATCGGTATGGCGGTCGCCGATGCTGACCGACACGTCGCTACGATGCTTGGCGATGATGTCGTAGAGTAGCGCGACCGGGCGGGCATGCAGTCCCAACGGATCTTTAATCGTCTTTGTAAACTCGACCATGTCCCCTCCCGCGGTATCGCTCATTCGGCTGGCAAACCCAGACACGTGGTAGTTATTGTAGCGTTAGATGCTTGTCGAGAGCTCCTCTGAACACCTCGTGGGCAAAAAGTGGCAAATATGAGTACTGTCACCAATTTAGTAGCAGCAAAATCGAGAGCAAATTGCCTCCTTTGAGCGATTCGAAGAGGTTGAAAGCCGTCAAACGCCCTTTAAAAGGGGTTATATAAATTGATTTTAAGCCCGTTTTTGCTCAGAACAGGCCGAAAAATATGACACCTCTTTTGCAACAGTACTCATATTTGGCATTTTTTGACCACGGGGTCCAAAACCATGCCCCAAAACACAAAGGGAGGGGCCTCGTAAGGCCCCTCCTTAGGAAAGGGAATCGATTTATTCCACAGCCGTAGATTAATCCTAGCCGCTACTCCATCATGTCGAGGACGGAGGGGCGCAGCTCGCTCTCGGCGGCCTCGGGATCGGTCTCGCGCAGACGGTTGATATAGCGGTTGTACCACATCACGGCAAGGCCCAGGAAGACAACCACACCGCCAACGTTGTAGACCAGCGTCAGCCACAGCGGCTGATCGAGCGGGATGGTGCCGCAGACAAGCACAAAGCAGAAGACCACAAGCAGGAATGCGGCAACGACCAGACCAAAGCTGCGCGAGCCCATGCGGAAGTCACGGGGAGCGGCGTCGAAGTTCTTGCGCAGCATAAAGTAGGCAAGCAGGATCAGCAGCGGCGGGAGCAGAGCAGTGGCGGCCGTCATGTTGGTGACGATCATGAGCAGGTCGTCGAGGTTACCAGAGCCCAAGGCCGGGATGATCAGGATGGGGACGACGATGGCGAACTGCAGCCAAGCGGCGCGGGCGGGAATGCCGTGCTCGTTGAGCTCGACGATCTTGCTACCAAAGACGCCCTTGGGGATCTCGGTGAAGAAGACCTTGATGGGAGCAGAGGTCCACATCATGAGGGAGCCCAGCGTGGCAGCGAGAAGGATCAGGCCAATGACGCGCGTGGACACTTCCATGGGAATGCCAAAGTGGGCAAAGACAGCGCCGAATACGTCGAAGATACCGGTGGAGATGGCAACGCCGCCCTCGGGAATGAACAGGTTGACCAGCAGCGAAGCGCCTGCGTACAGAAGGCCGATGGTCAGGCCGGCGATAACGACGGTGCGCACGAAGGCCTTGACGCCGCCCTTAAGGTCGTTAAGGAACACGCCGACAGACTCAGCGCCGCCAACGCCCTGGATAATCCAGGCAAGCGTACCGAAGAAGCCCCACATAGTTGCGAAGTTGCTCATGTCGGGAGCCATGTTAGCGGGGGTAGGAGCCGTAGCGAACTCGACGCCGCCAAAGGCAGCAGCCAGGGACAGCAAGATGAACACAGCGGTCAGGCCGAGAGCCGCGGTCGAGCCGAAGGAGGAAATGGAGCCGATCCACTTAGCGCCCTTGGTCGAAACCCACGTGGCGATAGCAAAGACGACGATCTCGATAATGGTGATCCACAGCTGCGAGAGCTCGGCGTTGGCACCAAGGAACACGTAGCTCGCGTAGATGATGACGTTGGGCAGGACGGATGCAAAGTAGAACAGGTTAACGAACCAGTAGCTAAATGCCGTCAGGAACGCCCAGCGACCACCCATCGAAGTCTTAACCCATGCGTACACACCAGACTCGGAGTCCTTATTAAGACCGACAAACTCGGCGGTAACCAGAGTATAGGGGACAAAGTACAAAAGTGTGGCGAAGAAGAACGACGGCGCAGCCGCCAAGCCGATGGCCGCGTTGTTGTTGATGATGTTCTTGATACCGAACACGGCGGCGACCGTCATGCCCAGCAGAGCGAACGAACCAATCGTTCCTCGTTTTTCAGAGCTCATAAGCCCTCCCAATCATCCGTTATATCTCATCTAAAACCGTCCGGACTGCAAGCGCAATCGTGGACAGCACACCTGCTAGGGGGGATGGGGAAAAGGGAGTCAACAAAGCCATCCCCCTTAACGGCGCAAAGCAAACGTCCAAACGGACGAATACTACTTGTTGGGGAAGGAATAACCTTCAACCGTCACGTGCAGTACCACGACGCGGGAATCCGCGGCATCGTCCACGACACGGTAGGCCTCGTCGATCTCGACGACGGCAACGCCGCCGGCGGGAATCGTCACGGTCTCCCCCGTACCCTCAAAGCGCTCACGATCATCGATATCGCTGTAGGCGCGCGTGCAGGTGAGGCCTGCCTTGGGGGCAACCTCGACGGTCAGGTCGCCGTCGAGCGGGGCGAGCACGGCATGGTAGCGACGGTGACCGACCAGATCGGCGGTTGCGGCCTCGCGGGCATAGACCCACCAGTACACCAACGAGTCGCCGATGGAGTACGCCACGTCGTGCTGCAGGTCGGCAACACCATCGAGCGCCTGTCCGGTACGCATCCACTTCTTGACGGACTTCATCTGGGCGTCGAAGTCGGCACGCGAGTTAAATACATGCATGACTTATGCCTCCTTAATGGGTGCCAGCGCCTGAGCCAGATCGGCAGACGTCAGCGGTCGCAGGGACACCTCAAAGCTGAAGCTCTCAAAACGGGTGCGATAGGAGTCGAGCACCTCGGAACCCCAAGAGTTCGAGCCAAGGCCGAGCAGCTGGTCGTTGATGTTGACCGTGACCGTATCGCCCTTGACAAGGTCGTAGACGTGCTTGGCGCTATCGATGGCCTCGCAACTATAGGGCCATGCCGAGAACGAGAACGGGTTGGAGGCGGCATCGACCGGACGGGTCACCAGCACGCCGTCACCGTGGCTAGAGCGCAGGGCAACCCAGCGGGTGCCCTCGCGGTTGGCGCAGTCCTGAGGCATAACGTAGGGCGTGAACATGTCGTCGACCGTAGTGCGGTAATGACCGACCGGGTTGGCGCGCAGCGAGTCCGGATAGTTCTCGCCCGGGCCGTGGCCGTACCACTCAACGGCACGATCGCAACCGGGAACCTCGAAGGAGATGCCGATGCGCGGGATGATGTCCGAGTAATCGCCGTAGGGCTCGCCGGAAACCTTGAGGTCGACGCGACCGCTCGGAAGCACGGTGTAGACAAGCTCGACGCGCATGCCAAACGCACGGACGGGAGGAGCGATGCGCTGGCTCACGGTAACGACGACCGCGTTGCCATCCTGCTTCCAAGAAACCTTGCGGGTAGACGTCTGCATCACATCGATGAAGTTGTCCTTCCACAGGGAGTCGTACTCCTGGGCGTGGTTATCGACGAGCGGATGCCAAAAACCAACCTGGGGACCGGAGGCGATGACGTCGCGGCCGGATGCCTTCCACTCGCTCACGGTACCGTTAACCTTGTTGAAGGTCAGCTCGCCGTTGAGGGAGTGAATGCGAATCTCCTGCTCGGTCTCCTCGACCGTAAGCTCAGGACGAATGGGAGCCGCGATGGCCGGCGCCGGATGGTTTGCGATGGCAAACTGGCTTGCACCCAGCTGGAACATCGGCTCGCACCAGGCGTGAGCCGCCATTGTGTAGGCGTGCACGGTCAGCAGGGTCTCGCCCACTGCGGCCTCGCGAATCACCAGTGGCAGCTGGACGGACTCGCCGGGGGCAACCGCACCGGGCATGAGCGTCTTGCGGCTGACCACGTCGCCGTCCACCAGGGTCTCGGCCGACAGGCAAACATCCTCGAGGGTGGTGAACCAACGCTTGTTGGTGACGGTCAGCTCGCCCGACTCGGCATCGTAGGCCATGCGAACCGGGCAGATAACCTGGCCATACTCAGTAAGGCCCGGGCTCGGCTGCTGCCAAGGGAACACCATGCCATCGATGCAGAAGTTGCTGTTGTTGGGGTAATCGCCGTTGTCGCCGCCATACATGTCGTAGGCAACGCCGTCCTCGGTCACAGCAGCCAGACCGTGGTCGCACCATTCCCAAATAAACTGGCCCTGGATGCAATCCCAGCGATCGAAGACCTCCTGGTACTCGGACAGGCCTCCGGGACCATTACCCATAGAGTGGCCGTACTCGCAGTTGATGCGCGGCTTAGGGAACGGATGCTCGCCAAAGTCGTTCATCTGCGACACGCGGGAGTACATGGTGGAAATGACGTCGACGGTATCGGCGTTGCGGTCCTCCTCGTAGTGGACCGGACGACCGTCGAGCTCGTGAGCCTTGGCGTACATCGCGCGGATGTTGCAGCCATAGCCGCTCTCGTTGCCCATCGACCACATAATGATGCAGGCGTGATTGCGCTCCTGCATCACCAGGCGCTCAACACGGTCGACGTAGGCCGGCTCCCAGGCAGGGTCGTCGGTGACCAGGGCGATGTTGCCGATATTCTCGAAGCCGTGGCTCTCCATATCGGTCTCGGCGACCAGCATGATGCCATACTCATCGCACAGCTCGTAGAAGCGCGGGTCGTTGGCGTAGTGGGATGTGCGCACCGCGTTGATGTTGTGCTGCTTCATGAGCTCCAGGTCGCGGCGCATGCGATCGAGGCCCACAGCGCGGCACTTGTGATCGTCGTGGTCATGGCGGTTGACGCCATGCATCTTAAAGTAGGTGCCGTTGAGGTAGATATGATTGCCCTCGACCGTCACCTCGGCAAGGCCTTGGCGATGCGGAACGTACTCGCTGACCTCGTCGCCGTCGTAGACCTCAAGCGTAAGGTCATAGAGGAAGGGGTCCTCGGGGTTCCAGAAGTGGGCATCGGCAACGCTGCACTCGGCATGGCCGTCGACGCACTCGCCCGTAGCGACCACATTCTGGCCATCGCTGAGCGTATACACAACGCGGCTTGCGCCCTCGGCAACCGTATCGAGCGTGACCAGAGCGGCATCGCCCTCGCGGTGCGTGCGGAACCTAAAGTCGACCAGATGCGCGGCGGGACGCTGCATGAGGTACACATCGCGGAAGATGCCCGATGCCCACCACATGTCCTGGTCCTCGATGTAGCTACCATCGCTGTACTGCAGAACCTTGACCGCAATCAGGTTGTCGCCCTCGACGAGCGCGTCGGTTACGTCAAACTCGGCGGACAGGCGCGAACCCTTGGTCATGCCGATAAACTTGCCGTTGACATACAGCTCGCCGTAGCTCTCGATACCGTCGAAGCGAATGATCTCGCGAGCGCCGGCAGGCACGGCAGGAAGGTTGACGATGCGCTGGTAGACGCCCGTGGGGTCGTCGGAGGGAACGAACGGCTGGTCCACTGGGAACGGAAAACCCTCGTCGGTGTAGGCAAGGTTGCCATAGCCGTCTACCTGCCACAGGTGCGGAACCTCCACGTGATCCCACTCGGGCTCGTACGTGCAAAGTGCCTCGTTGGAGACGGCCGCGGGGCCCTCAAAAAGGCGGAACTGCCACGAGCCGGACAGCTGGACAAATCCGCGCGACAGCTCGCGGCTGTACGTAGCGGCGAGATCGGCGGTCTCATAACCCATAAAGTACGCATGGGGTGCCAGGCGGTTCCTGTGGGTGAGCGCTTGGTTTTCCCAATCGTTAATGGCGTCCATGGTGATGCTCCTTCGTCATCGTAGTGATTCTTGTGCAACCGGTTGTCCTTATCTTACGGGCGATGCAAAAACCTGTGCAACCGGTTGTCCGCTGAACGGTCGATTTCGCCGGATTAACGGTGCAACCGGTTGTACAACCGCGGAACTTATGTCACCCTGCGTATCGAAACTCAGCGCAAAACAGCATTCCCAGGCGGCGGACAACGGCCGCGCCCATCTATGCCCCACCCTTGCAAGCCATGTTCAACAGCAGCTTGAACGTGAAATGCCACCAGTGGCCGGATATCATGAACGCTGTTCAGGCGCACTATAGTAAGCTGTATCCGCACCAGCCCGTATCAGTGACAACATCGACCGCTTTTTCCAGGAGACACCATGACCCAACCAGTTCGCACCGCACCGACGCTTGCCGAGGTTGCTGCAGCTGCCGGTGTTTCGCGCTCCACGGCATCGCGTGCCCTCAACGACTCCCCCCGCATTAGCGAGGAAACTAAAAAGCGCGTCCGCGCGGCTGCCAAGGAAGTCAATTTTGTACCCAACGCACGCGGCCGGGCGCTCGCCGTCGGACGCACGGAAATTATCGCCGTACTGGTTACCGAGCCTTTGAGCGAGCTGTTTAGCGATCCCACCTACAGTGAGTTTTTAAGCGGCATTACCGAGGAACTTTCGGAGTCGTCTTACCTACCCGTGATCCTGCAGGCATCTTCCTCGCATGAGCGCAATCGCGCACGCGAGCATTTTGAGCGTCGCTCGTTTGACGCCGTCATCGACGTCTCGCCCTACAAGGGCAGTGAGCTGCTCGAGGTGCTGCGTGAGCTGGGCGTACCCACCGTGTTGTGCGGCCAGCTCGAGGGCCACCCCTATCGCGATGTGTTCTCGACGGTCTACTCCGACGACGAAGAGGGCGGACGCTTTGCGGCGCTCGCTATGAAAGATCGCGGGCGCAAGGACATCGTTGCCGTGCTGGGGCCGCAGGATAACCCCGCCGTCGTCGACCGCCTTCGCGGCTACCGTGCAATTTTGGGCGAAAGCCTTCCAGATGAAAATGTCATCTATACCGGATGGAGCAGCGGAGACGGCTACCAAGCCACGCGGCGGCTGCTCGCGCGCGAAATACATGCCGACGGCGTGCTATGCGGATCGGACCGTATCGCAACCGGCGTTATCGCCGCATTCAACGAAGCGGGAATTAGCGTACCCAAAGACGTTTCGGTCGTGGGCTTCGATGACCACGAGGTCGCAGCTCGCAGCGTCCCCGCGTTGACGACCATTCGTCAGCCGCTTTGTGAGGAAGGCCGCAAGGCCGCAGGCATTGCGCTCGATATGATTAACGGTGCCGCGCCCACCACCACCGTCATGCACATGCAGCTCGTTCAGAGAGACTCACTGTAGGAAACTGGGCCGGGCTTTCCGCTATGCCCGGTCAACCCATACCCTCGCAACATCGGCGTATAAAAAACGAGGGAAGGCACACGTCCTTCCCTCGTTGCGGGCAATATGTAGCCGCTCGCCTACATCAGGCGCAGGCTGACGTCCTTGAGCTGGGCGCCGGAAACGGCACTCGGGGCGCCCGACATGAGATCGGAGCCGCTGGCCGTCTTGGGGAACGCCATGACGTCGCGGATGGAGTCGGAGCCGGTGAGCAGCATGCACACGCGATCCAGGCCCAGAGCGAAGCCGCCCATCGGGGGCGCACCAAACTTGAGGGCCTCCATGAGGAAGCCAAACTGAGACTCGGCGCGCTCCTCGGTAAAGCCCAGAAGCTTGAGCATGGACATCTGCATCTCGGCGTTGTGGATACGCATACCGCCGCCACCGGCCTCAAAGCCGTCCATGACAAAGTCGTAGGTGCAGGAGCCGGCTGCCAGCGGGTCAGCCTCGATCTTGGCGATGTCAGTCTCGGTCGGCAGGGTAAAGGGCTGATGCTCGGCTGCATAGGCCTTGCGGTCCTCGTCCCAGTGGAACAGCGGGAAGTTGACGACCCACAGGAAGTCGTGACCCTCGCGCTTGATCTCGAGCGCGTTGGCCATGTGGGAGCGCATGCCGCCCAGGATCTCGTCGGAAAGCAGGCGCGGGCCGGCGGCGAACATCACGAGGTCGCCGGGCTCGACGTCCATGCGCTCGCGCAGAGCGGCCATCTCCTCGTCCGAGAAGAACTTGACGATGGGGCTGTTGATGGAACCGTCCTCGCGGAAGGCGATCCAAGCCAGGCCCTTAGCGCCAAACGTGGAAGCCACACCGGCGAGCTTATCGATCTTGGCACGCGCCCAGGCACCGGCACCCTTGGCGTTGATGGCCTTGACGACAGAGCCCTCCTCGTTTGCGGCAGTCGCAAAGACCTTGAACTTGGAGTTGGCAAAGATGTCGGTCAGGTCGACCAGGTGCATGCCATAGCGGGTATCGGGCTTGTCGGAGCCATAGGTGTCCATGGCCTCCCAGTAATCCATGCGGCGCAGCGGCGTGGGCATCTCGACACCCATGCGGCCGAAGGCATCGGACAGGACCTCTTCGAGCGCGCTCATGACATCGTTCTGGTCCACGAAAGACATCTCGATATCGACCTGGGTGAACTCGGGCTGACGGTCGGCGCGCAGGTCCTCGTCGCGGAAGCACTTGGCAACCTGGTAGTAGCGCTCGACGCCGCCGACCATGAGCAGCTGCTTCAGAAGCTGCGGGGACTGCGGCAGAGCGTAGAAGTTGCCCGGCTGGATGCGGCTGGGAACGATGAAGTCGCGGGCGCCCTCGGGCGTGGACTTAAACAGGGAGGGCGTCTCGACCTCCATGAACTCACGGTTGTGCAGTGCCTCGCGAATGGCAAAGGTGAAGTCGGAGCGCAGCTTGAGGTTGGCCATCATCTCGGGACGACGGAGGTCCAGATAGCGATAGCGCAGACGGGTGTCCTCGCTGGTCTCGATGCCATCCTCGATCTGGAACGGCGGGGTGACGGACGTATTGAGCACCTCGGCATGGTCGGTCAGGACCTCGATCTCGCCGGTGGCGAGCTTGGTGTTGGTGGTCTCGTCGCCACGGGCGCGCACGACGCCGTGAATCTTGATGGGCCACTCGGGACGCATGGTCTCGGCGATCTTAAAGGCATCGCCGTCAGAATGCTCGGGGTCGAAGGTGAGTTGCGTAATGCCCTCACGGTCGCGAAGGTCGCAGAAAATAAGGCCACCGTGGTCGCGGCGACGGCTCACCCAACCGGTGAGGGTGACCTCTTCGCCCACGTTCTCGCGGCGAAGCTCGCCGCAGGTACGGGTGTGCATGGAATGCTCGTCGATGGGACGGGTCTGGCTCATACCAGTGATCCTCCTTTATGGATCTGTGCCGCCCCGTGTCGTTCCGGGCGGCGTCGTACAGATTCGCCCGGCCTGCGTAAACCGCGCAGCCGGACATGGCGTTCTATCTTATCGCACCCGCGTCGATGTGCCGCGAAAAAGTAGCTCCTGCCCAAAGACTTGACGGAGACGAAACAATTGGCGCACCGCGACTGTCGCCGAGGCGCGCCGCGTGCGACAATGTGCCCCAATACAACTGCACCCGGAAAGGCCCAACATGTCTGCACGCCTCATCGTTATGGATATCGACTCCACCCTCATCAACCAGGAGGTCATCGACCTGTTGGGCGAGGAAGCCGGCGTGGGCGAGCAAGTGGCGCAGATTACCGAGCGCGCCATGCGCGGCGAGCTTGACTTTAAGCAAGCGCTCGAGGAGCGCGTGGGGCTGCTTGCCGGCCTGGACGAGAGCGTGTTCGAGCGCACCTTTGAGCGCGTGACGTTTACCCCCGGCGCGCTGGAGCTTGTGCGCTCGGCGCACAGCAAGGGCTGGAAGGTCGGCGTCGTGAGCGGCGGCTTCCACGAGGTTGCCGACAAGATCGTGGCTGCCGCGGGCATCGACTTTTGCCTGGCTAACCGCCTGGAAGTCGTAGACGGCAAGCTCACCGGCAAGCTGGCGGCAGACATCGTGACCAAGGAGTCCAAGCTTATCCAGATGCTGGATTGGGCAGTTGAGTGCGGTGTCGATATGGCCCATACCGTCGCGATCGGCGACGGCGCCAACGACATCCCCATGATTCAGGCCGCGGGCACGGGCATCGCATTTTGTGCCAAGCCCAAGACGCGCGAGACCGCCCCGTTTGCCATCGACGAGCGCAACCTGATGCTCGCCATGGACATCATCCTGCGTGACTAGCCGATTCGTCTAACAATTGAATCAGTCTGTCCTATGGTTTCCGAACAATTTTATCTTAGTGTTCGGAAATATACCCTTTGAGTGCTAGACTTTGCGCCGTCGAAGGGAACATATATATGGATAAGCGAGATCTTGAGCAATTGCTGAGCGATGTTGCCGACGGAGCAGTCACGCCTGCCGCCGCCCTCACACGCATCCAGACGGCTCCGACCGCCGATTTGGGCTTTGCGCAGCTCGATCTTTCGCGCGGGGTGCGCCAGGGGGCCGGCGAGGTTGTCTACGGTGCCGGTAAAACCGCCGAGCAAATTGCCGCCATTATCGAAGCGCTGCGCGATGCCGGCCAGGAGCGCATCCTGGTCACGCGCCTGGATGCCGAAAAAGCCGCGCGCACCGCTGAGCTTCTCGGCAACGGCATCGACCTGGGATATGTCCCGGACGCCCAGCTCGCCCTCGTGGGCGGCAAGCCCTCCCCCACCGGCAACGGGCGTATCGTCGTCGCCTGCGCCGGCACGAGCGACTTGCCCGTCGCGAAAGAAGCCGCATTGACGGCCGAGTTCTACGGCAACGAAGTCGATCGCCTCTACGACGTAGGTGTCGCCGGCTTGCACCGCCTGCTCGCTCATGCTGAGGAACTTGCCCAGGCGCAGGTGGTCATCGCCATCGCCGGCATGGAAGGCGCCCTGGCAAGCGTCATCGGCGGCCTGGTGAGTTGCCCGGTCATCGCCGTTCCCACCAGCGTGGGCTACGGCGCGAACTTTGGTGGCGTGGCCGCGCTGCTCGCCATGCTCAACTCCTGCGCCAGCGGCGTCTCGGTCGTCAATATCGACAACGGCTTTGGCGCCGCCTATCAGGCAAGTCTTATCAATCATCTGAGCGCCGGCACGCCCTGCGCCCGCTAAGGAGCATTCCATGTCCAACCACCAGCACACGCTTATCATCGACGGAACCTCGGGCATCAGCGGCGATATGACCGTCGCGGCTCTGCTCGACCTGGGCGCCAGCGAGGAGCACCTGCGCGAACAGCTCGCCACGCTGCCGGTCGACGGCTTTACGATCGCCGTGACGCGCGTAAACAAGCATGGCATCGACGCCTGCGATTTCGACGTCCAGCTTGCAGAGGAGCTCGAGAACCACGATCACGATATGGCCTGGCTCTACGGCAACGAAGCAGCTGTCGAGCATATGCATGAGCACCACCATCATGACCATGACGAGCACGAGCACGAACACTGCCACGAGCATGGCCATGAGGCTCACGGTCATGGCCACGAGGGCCACCATCACGCCCACCATCATCACCACCGTTCTTTGACAGACGTCACCGCCATCATCGACGGCTCGCAGCTGAGTGGCGGTGCCAAGCGCCGCGCTCTCGCCATCTTTACCGCGCTGGCTGCCGCCGAGGCCAAGGCACACGGCAAAACGCCCGAGACCGTCATGTTCCACGAGGTGGGCGCCGTCGACTCCATCGTCGATGTCTGCTCGGTCGCCATCTGCCTCGACGACCTGAGCATCGAAGACATCGTGGTTGAGTCGCTCTCCGAGGGTCACGGTACCATCCACTGCGCCCACGGCCTTATGCCCATCCCGGTGCCCGCCGTCGTCAGCCTATGCCAAGCAGGCAATATCGCCCTCACGCCCGCACCGGTCGCCGGCGAGCTCGTGACGCCCACGGGCGCCGCCATCGTCGCCGCACTGCGCACGTCCGAGCACCTGCCGGCCCGCTACCGCATCGAGGCCGTCGGCTACGGCGCCGGTAAGCGCCCCTACGAGGGTTGCTCCGGTATGCTTCGCTGCCTGCTCGTTCACGCAGACGCATAGCCATGGATGCCCGCAAGGCCAAAAGCCGTGCCGCGATCGTCGCGGCGTTCTCCGAGCTCCTGTGCGAGGAAGATTACGGCAAGATCACTGTCGGCGACATCATCGCACGCGCTCACGTAGGCCGCGCGACATTCTACGGCCTCTTTAAGAGCAAAGACGACCTACTGTCCGAGCTCGTGAGCGACATCTGTACCCACGCCCTCGACGACGATGGCACACCGCTCGACGACCCATTCGTGCAGGTCGAGCATATCCTTAGCAACCTGTGGGAACGCCGTCAGGGCGTGAGGGCCCTTGTATCCGGCGCCGGCTCACGCGTCTTCGCCGACAGCCTCCGCAAGACCATCATGTCGCTCGCGGCCGAAACCGTCCCCATCGATCCCACAGGCCCAGCCGGCACCATGGACCGCAGCTTCCTCCTCCATCACATAGCCTCAAGCTTCGTAGGAATGGTCCAATGGTGGGCCTGGAACAACTTCCAAGCCAACAAATCCAACGTAGCCAAAGACTACCTATCGGCCATACAACCCCTGTTCACCTAAGTAAGACCCCACCCCAAAGTGCCATCCCAACAAAGCGCCCACCCCATCCCCAAGTTACGCTTTCTTGTAAGAGCACCCAAAAGCAAAGCGCCCCTCCCATCCAAATTCAGATATATATGTTGGGTTGCTTGTTCGAACACAGCCAAGAATGCCCAGGGCTCGGCAAGGGTTTACTTTCCAACGCATTCCGCAGGACGCAAAAAGGCTCGCCGCACAAAGTGCGCAGCGAGCCTTTTTGCATGTCCGAGGACGCGTTGGAAAGTAAACCCTTGCCGAGCCCGAACCTTATAGAGCCGTCCTTCGACTAGAACATGCCCAAGAAGCCATGCACAAACAGCGCTGCCACAATAGCACCGACAAACGGCGCGATACCAGGAACAAGCAGACCGTACTTCCAGTTATTGTCGGCCTTGTTCTTAATCGGCAGCACCTGATAAGCAAGGCGGGGACCAAGGTCACGTGCCTGGTTCATGGCGAAGCCGGTGATGCCGCCCATGCCCATGCCAACGGCCCAAACGATCAGGCCGACGCAGATAGCGAGCATCAGAACGTCCTCACCAGCACGGCTAGCAGCAGCAAGGATGGCGCTAATGAACACAAAGGTGCAGATGGCCTCGCAGAAGAAGTTGCGGGCATAGTTCGTACCCTCGGTGGTGGGGTTGGTCGAGAAGATGTTGCGCTGGGCAATGGGATCGACGACGCCTTCGGAAGCCTTGAACTCATCGGCATACATAAACCAAGCGATCACAGCACCCACAAAGCCGCCGAGCATATCGGCAAGCATGAAGGGGATGCAGTTGCCCCACGGCACCAGACCGACGATGCACTGGGCAAGCACCATAGCGGGGTTCATGCACACGGCGCCGCCAAAGACAAACAGGCAGACCGAGATGCCAAAAGACCAAGTGGTGATGGCAAACATATGGCCAGAGCCCTGATACTTGGTGCCTTTGAGCACGGTATCGCAGTGCACGCCCACGCCAAAGACAATCATGAGGGCCGTCGCGCCGAATTCGCAGAGGAGTTTGGTAAGCATAAAACCTTATCTTTCTTATTGGTTACAAACGATTCGTTTAAGCTGCGCACTAGTGCTGGGCGACGACAACACCCAGGCCATCGGGGATGACGGCGACCTTGGCGTCGGCACCCTTCATCTCAAAGGCGAGCTTGAGCGCCTCCTCGAGGGTGTTAACCGGCGTCATGTGCATATCCTTGAGCATCTGGTGGTCGCACAGGTCGGTAACCATGATCACAGGGTGATGTGCCAGGATGCGAGCAAAAATCTGGCTCGTCCACTGATCGGGCAGGGTCTCGTCCTTGGGGCGATCGATGCAGGCACGCTCAAACTCCGCCGGATCGTTGTCGGCGATGTTGTGATAGAAGCCCTCGCCGCCGTGACCGTCGGCGCAGCCGGCGACATCGATGATCACGCCGCCCTCGGGAAGCGTGGCCTCGGCAGCGCACATGCCCTTCACGGCCTGGTAGATGTTCTGGTCGAGCGGGTAACCACCGTTGGTGGTGATGGCAATCTCGCACTCGACGGGTTCAACGCCGGCAAGGCTCTTCACGAACTCGCAGCCAGCCTCGTGTGCCTTGTGGATGTCACCGGCAAAGGAGCCAATGACCTCGTGCTTGCCGTTGAGCACCACGTTAAGCACAAAGGCAAGGTGAGCCATCTCGGCAGCGGCGAACATATCCTCGCTCACGTGGTTGTGGCACAGGTTGCCGGCACGCGAATGGGAGTCGTTCACAAACTGACCGTTGTGGTTGTACATGATGGTCTTATAGCTGGCGATGCCGGGCAGGACAGACTTTCGGCTGCCAGAGAAGCCGGCAAAGAAGTGCGGCTCAATGAAGCCCTCGGCAAGAAGCAGGTCGCAATCGGCAGCGATCTTGTTGATGATGCACTCGCCACCAGAAGGCAGGGTGCCGATCTTCTTCATCATGCTGTCGTCGGTTGCGACATGCATAACGATTTCCTCGTTGGCAACGATGTCCTCGCCATACTTGTTGACGAGCTCCTCGTGCGTCGACGGACGGTGCATACCCGTAGCAACCAAAATACGCACACGAGCCTCGGGCGCAGCGGCATGAATGTGATGCAGCAGAATAGGCATCGTCACACGCGAGGGAACGGGACGCGTATGGTCGGAGCTGATGATGACGATGTTCTTTTTACCAGCACAAAGCTCCTCGAGCGAAGGTGAGCCATAAGGGTTGGCAAGCGACTCCTCTACCAGTTTTTCCTGCGATTTCGTAGTCTTAAACTCGTTTTGATGACCTTCCATCACACCCGCGAAGTTCTTGTCCTCGAGCTCCAGATGCAACGTCTTGTGGTCAAACGGCAGTTCACATTCAAACATTGACGAGCGCCCTCTTCCTTTCAACTGACACACTAGTCAAACCGTTGGAAGGATACGCCGTTCACCGAAAAACACCACCGTCCACCGACTCATTAACACAACGTTCATATTTGACCTTCAACAAAACGGCCGCGATCCCAAAAAGGACCGCGGCCGGAACAGTCGTAAGGCGAGAAGCGCCAAATGCGCCACCAGGATAGACCCCATCCAAAACGCGCGAAGCGCGCCATTCTCCCCTCAGCTGTAATCCCCGAAGACCGAGGACGAAGGGACCCGATGGGTTTCCCTCTGAATGCATTCCGCAGCACGAAACCCCATCAAAGTGCGCGAAGCGCGCTATCTTTTCCCCAGCAGTAATCCGCCGAAGACCGGACATCGTAGGGCCCGCCATTAGTTTACTTTTAGGCACACTCCGCAGGACGCGAGAAGCCCTCGCCGCACGAAGTGCGCAGCGAGGGCTTCTTGCATGTCCGAGGACGTGCCTAAAAGTAAACTAATGGCGGGCCCGGACGACTACAGGGCTATCGATTACCCCGTGTTTTGCAATCCTGCCGAGACGCCGGTCACAGTCGAAAGAATCAGGCTCATGTACTCGGCCTTCTTCTCCTCGGCCATCTCGTCCTGGTTCATACGCACCTCGCGAAGGGCGCGGACCTGGGCGATGGACAGGGCATCAACATAGGGGTTGCGCACGCGAACGGCGCAGCCGAGCACGCGACGACGCTGCAGCGGCCACTCGTCACCGACGATGGCAAGGACCCACTTACGGGTGAGCTGCATCTCGGTAAAGACCTTCTCGGACAGATCCTGGCGATCGCCCAGGTGCAGATACATCTTGGCGATGCGCTGGTCGGTCTTGGCGATCGACATCTCGATGTTGTCGATAAAGGTGCGGAAGAACGGCCACTCCTGGTAGGCAGCCTTAAGCTGGTCAAGGTCGCCCAGCTGCTCGCAGGCGGTGCCTAGGCCGTACCAAGCGGCCAGATTGATGCGCGCCTGGCTCCAGCTAAAGATCCACGGAATGGTACGCAGGTCGTCGAGCGACTTGGCACCCAAGCCGCGCTTGGCGGGACGCGAGCCGATCGGCAGCAGACCGACCTCGGTCAGCGGCGTCACGGTCGAGAACCACGGTGTAAAGTCCTCGGTATTCAGCAGGTCCAGATAGCGCTCATGGCTTGCTGCGTTGAGCTTCTCGGCCATATTCCAGAACTTCTGCGTGGTCTCGGTGTTGGTCTTCTCGACACTCGGAGCCGACTGCAAAAGCGTTGCGGCGGCAACGGACTCAACATGACGCTGAGCCAGCGTGCGGTTGCCGTAACGGGCAAAGATGACTTCGCCCTGCTCGGTGAGCTTAAAGAAGCAGTTGACCGAACCCTTGGGCTGCGCCAGCACGGCCTTGTTGGCCGGGCCGCCGCCACGGCCCACGGCACCGCCGCGACCGTGCATGAGCACCAGGTCGATATCGTTCTTCTCGGCCCACTTGGCGATGCGCTCCTGCGCGGAGTGCAGCGCGAGCATGGCCGTGGTAGGACCGGCGTCCTTGGAGGAGTCGGAATAGCCCAGCATGACCTCCATGCGGCGGTTGGTCTGGGCAAGGCGCTTTTGCACCACGGGCAGCGTAAGCATCTGGTCGAGCACGTCGATGCAGCCCTCGAGGTCCTCGAGCTGCTCAAACAGCGGGATCACGTCGAGCTCGGGGACATCCTCCTCGTGTGCAAAGGACAGGTGGGCAAGCTCAAAGACGTCGGCCACATGCTGGGCGCTCTTGGTGAACGAGATGATGTAGCGATGCGCCATCTTCTTGCCGTAGCGCTTCTGGATGGAGCCGATAGCGCGGAAGGTATCGATGACCTCGCGCGTCATGGGCTGCAGGTCGCCATGGATACCGTTCTCGTGGATATCCTTGAGGGCGCGGGCGTGCACCACGGAGTGCTGACGGAACTCCATCTCGACCATATGGAAGCCGAAGGACTCGACCTGCCAGATGATGGTCTGGACCGGACCGTAGGCAGCACGGACGGCACCGCAGGCGGCCAGCGAGCGCTGGACGACGCGCAGGTCCTCCAGGAACTCATCGGCGCTGTGGTACATGGTGTCGGTGATGCGACGCACGGTGGCGTTCAGACGGTCGGCCATGACGAGCATGACGGCGCGATGCGGCTCGTGCTCGGAGATCAGTTCAGCACGTGCGGTGTACTGGGCGCTCATCTCGACCTGATGGTTCCACAGGTTGATGAGCTCGGCAGACGGCTTGCTGTAGGTGGCCTCGAGCGTGAGGTTGCGGCCGATGCGGCGGCACTTGTCCTCGAGCTTGAGCACCATGTGGGTGAAGTACTTGGCGGCGACCTCACGGCTCACCTTGGCGGTGACGTTGGGGTTACCGTCGCGGTCGGAACCAATCCAGCTGCCGGGATGGAAGAACGCCGGGCACAGCGGCGGCACGGTACCGGCCTTGTCGCCCAGCACCCAGTCGTCAAAGCGACGATAGATGACGGGGATGACGTCGAACAGCGTGTTATCGAAGATGTCGATGATGGTATCGGCTTCCTCGACCGGCGTGGGCTTCTTGAGCGCGATGGGGCTCGTACGCACCAGGGCGTCGATCTCCTGCAGCATATGGCGCTCGTTCTCCACCAGGTCGGAGCCGCCCAGACGCGGACGCTCCTCCAGCAGGTTGGAGATACGGCGAATCTTGCCCTCGACGGCCTTGCGACGGGCCTCGGTGGGATGCGCGGTAAAGACGGGATGGAACTCAAGCTTGCCGAGCAGCTCATTGGCGCCCTCGACGCCCAGCTCATTCACCAGCTGGTGATAGGCGACGGTGAGCTCGTTGGCAGGATCGACCTCGGTATCGGTCGACGCACCGGCCTCGCGCTCGCGCAGCTGCGCCACACGGTAGTTCTCCTCCGACAGGTTTGCCAGGTGGAAGAAGCTCGTAAAGGCGCGAACGATGACCTGCTGCTTATCGAGCGGCAGACTGTCGATCAGATCGACGACCTCGCGAAACGCCACGGCGGTGGGCTCGTCGGCGGTGGGCACGCCCTGCTCGTCGACGGCCTCGTCGGCAGCGCGGGTACCGGGGTTGCCGGCATTGGCCACAATCTCGGCCGACAGGATTTTGTCGAACAGGTCCGCGATCTCGGGATCATACTCGCTAAGCACACGACGCTCCAGGCGTAGGAACAACGCCAGATTGTCGCGCAGCTCCTCGGGGATCTCGATCTCGGCGAGACGCTCCCTGGACTCGGCATTCGAGCCGATTCGGTTAACGAGGCGGTTGACCACGGCAGCGACGCGCGCCGCGGCTTCGGGTACAGACTGGTTGCTTAGGTTCTCAGCCACGTTTCCTCCCATTCCTCCTTCTATGCACGTAACATGCGGTATTCATTATAGGCGCTTGAGAAATACTTTCGACACTGATTGCGCTTTACCACACAAAAGTATTTTCTGCATTGCAAGGGTTTTTGCCCTAAATGGTCGTATTTCTCGGTGGACGGCATACACAAACGGGGGCATTCCGCATAAATGCGAAACACCCCCGTAACAATCGCTCGCAATGAACGGGACACTCAAGCGGGTCCGCAGCTCAAAAGATGCGCTACAGGCGCTCGCGAACCGCCTCGACGACGTTGGCCAGATCGACCAGTACCTCGTCATGGCTCTCCATGTCGCGCACCTTGACCTTGCCGGCGGCAAGCTCGTCGCCGCCCAGGACCAGGATGAGCTTGGCGCCCACCTTATCGGCCTGCTTAAACTGGGCCTTGAGCGAACGGCCCTGATAGTCGGCCTCGGTCACGATGCCTGCGGCGCGAAGCTCCTGCGTAATGGCAAAGACGTTCTGGCGCAGCTCCTTGCCGGCGTTGGCGACATAAACACACGGGGCCTCATCGGCACCCAGGTCGCTGCCAAAGGCCTGCAAGGCCAGCAGGGCGCGCTCAAAACCGACGGCGAAGCCGACGCCGGCCGTAGGCTTGCCGCCCTCGAGCTCGACCAGGCCGTCGTAGCGGCCGCCGCCGCCGATGGAGCCGACGCCGGCGCCAGGGGCCTCGACCTCAAAGACGGTACGGGTGTAGTAGTCCAGGCCGCGCACCAAGGTGGGATCCTCGACATACTCGATACCGGCGGCATCCAGATAGCGCTTGACCTGCTCGTAGTGCTCGCGGCACTCGTCGCACAGGTTGTCGCCCATCAGCGGGGCCTCGGCCATGATCTCGCGGCAATGGTCGTTCTTGCAGTCGAAGGCACGCAGCGGGTTGAGCTCGGCGCGCTCACGGCACTCATCGCACATCTCGTCGGCGTGATCGAGAATGAACTGCTTAACCTGCTCGCGGTAAGCCGGACGGCACTGGGCGTCACCCATCGAGTTGATAAGCAGACGAAGCTTGGAAAGATCGAAGCCCAGGCGCTTGTAGAACTCCATGAGCATGATGATGCACTCGGCGTCTGCCGCCGGATCGGGAGCGCCGAGCCACTCGATGCCCACCTGGTGGAACTGGCGCAGGCGGCCCTTCTGGGGACGCTCGCCACGGAACATGGCCTCGGCGTAGTACGCCTTAAACGGCGTGGAGCCTTGGGGCACCAGATTGTTCTCGACGACGGCGCGCACCACGCCGGCCGTGCCCTCGGGGCGAAGCGCCAGGCGCTGCTTGGGCTTGAGTTTGGTGTCGGTGCCCTCGGTAAAGACGCGCTCCAGGTTGGCACCGCTGAACACGCGGAACATTTCCTTGCGCACGACGTCGGTCGACTGGCCGATACCGTGGACAAACACATCCACCTGCTCGATCGCGGGCGTCTCGATGGGTTTAAAACCAAACGGCTCGAACACGCCGGCCGCAATCTGCTGCATCTTTTGCCAGGCGCGCATCTCGGCGCCGATAAGGTCGCGGGTTCCCTCCGCCTTCTGTGCCTGCATGGGCAAACACCTTTCTTTTGTATCGCGTCATAGGTAACGGTCATTATACGGCACAAACGCAAACAGCGACGGCGCGTCTGGCCGAACGAGGGTATGGGGACTCGTTC
>NZ_QSTQ01000061.1:0-552 GCF_003438275.1 Collinsella sp. OM07-12 | reverse complement strand
CGGCACCGAGCCGTCAGAGGAAATGGAGAAGGGGGAGGCCTCGCGGCCTCCCCCTTTTTGCGTTCTATAAGCTAACATTTGCCCTTTCTGTTTTAGGCGTGCTCGGATTGACTTTAGTCGAGGGCATCGTTGTCGTCCGCAGTGAGGTAGAGCCGATCTTTTTGTTTATGTCGCTTTCTGGTGGCGATCAGCCGGCTCCAGGGTTCTGTCGCCACGTATATCCGGACGGATCTTTTGCTCCTTATTTCCAGTAAATCAATTAAGGGGCGTTGTTTCAATCAAATACACTCCGCCAGCGGGGGCTCTATCTAATTAGTGATAGAGCCCCCGCTGGCGTTTTATGGGTTTGTTAACGTTGTCCTTCAATTTATGATGGGCTAACTAGCGGAGACCGACGAGGGTATAAAGATGATATGTCTACAGTGGACAGCAAGATTCCCGAGGTCATACGGTCTGTCCAAGGTTTATGACCATATGCGCGACTCTGAGCAACTCGGAGCCCAGTTAATTAATTTGTGAACAAAATATGGAGTGCGTGATTCCCGCCCCCGG
>NZ_QSTQ01000060.1:0-693 GCF_003438275.1 Collinsella sp. OM07-12 | reverse complement strand
CTCGCCGTCCGACTCCCGCCCGAAGAAAATGAGCTGGAGCTCTCGGATATTGCCCCTGTCGTCCGCCGCGTCCACCAGGTAGACGTAGTTCGCCCCCGCCCCGGTGGCGTCGGCGTAGGAGCTCGCGTGGCTGCCGGGCTCGGGCGCGGGCGCCCACATGGCGATCTCGGGGTTGGGCAGCACGCGGTCGGCGATCGAGTGCAGCGCCGACCCCCAGCCGGCGTCGAGCAGGGCATTCCCGCCCAGGACGAGCGCTGCGGAGAGGAGGGCGAGCACGGCGGCGAGCGGCTTCCTACTCATCTGCCCTCCCGTCCTCGAAGCGGCAGAACCAGGCGATAAGGACGGCGGCGGCTGCCAGGGTGAGCACGAGGCCAACGAGCGCGGTCGTGAGGAGAGGGCCCGCCGCGCGTGCGGCGTCGATGAAGACCTCTACCCCGAGCGACCCCAGGCGCGCGGGCCAGGCGAGCGGCACCCAGCTCAGGGGTGTCGCCAGGGCGCCGGTGAGCTCGCCGGTCATGAGGCCGTGCGCAAGTCCGCCCACTGAGAAGAACGCGAGGAGCATCCCCGCCGCGCCGGCGCCGATGGCGGCGTTGTGGCCGAGGCGCAGGGCCACGCCGAGCCCCAGCGCGTAGAGGGGCAGGCTGCCCAGCACGATGCCCGCCCAGGTGGCCGCAAGCGGAGCGGGCCCGAGCG